>CAMWSI010000070.1 GCA_947176875.1 uncultured Bacteroidales bacterium | reverse complement strand
GCCGCGACATCGGTATCGGTATCCGTCCCCGACGCCTGTTCGAAACAACGCACCTCCACCGTGGCCGAGGGCGGAATCTCCCTTTCATAAATCACGTCTATCTCGCGCAACGTATGCGTTTTCATGAATTCGAACGGCAATCCGTCCATCATCCACTGCACATAAGAAGCCTGCGTCACATGACCGTTGAAATCGATGTCGTCGAAACGCGCCTTGAACGAACCGACCGTAAACGGCCGACCGTCCGGCAACGCGATACGACCGCGCCGTTCGGTCTTGCCGAACAAAGAATCATAAGCCCAAGCCGGTTGCGTACACCGCGCCGCCTCTTCCTGCATGAAAGGCGTGGGACGCGAAGGCCGCCGCTTCTCGACATCGATGAGCATCCATTCGCTATGCGCATGAGCCCGAATCCGTTCCCCGACCGACATTTCGTAATCCCGGTTCACAAACAAGCCATCCACGCCCGAACACCAGGTGCGGAGCCAAACTTCCTCTTCCTTTTTCGGCATGTCGGGAATGCGGATATGGATACGGCGGAGTATCCAGGTCAGCCCCTGCCGGTTCAGCATCGGCACATCGACCCCCTCCAGACGCGTATGCTGTTCGGCCACGTCGTTGAAAAAGTCGCACAACGTCCTAATATGCAACCGTTCCTTGCTGTTCGTACAATGCGTGTAAATACGAATCCGCTCGCCATATACCAATGGTATCTCCGCCATCCCCTATTCCACTTTGGTCCAATACATCGTGCGGCCCAGCATCGAAAATCCCAGATAACCGCGCACTTTCAATTTGGTATCATTGACGAACGTCATATACCCTTTGTACATTTTGCCGTTTATCGGATTATAGACCTTGCCATGCTCCCATTCCTGCTTCTTGGGATTGTATTCCAGCCCCGTCATCATTTTGATCTGATCGGCGCGAACCGTCCGCAAAGCCGGATCCGGATTGTTGAAATCCAATTTGGGTGACCCGTCGGGCATATCGGGATTTTTCATCCAGACCACCTGCGCGTAATAAGTGCCGTCTTCATCCCGGGCTATCTTTATCTTGCTTTCCTCCCCGGTCTCATCCTCTATGACGTAATAGACACCGACTATTCTGTCGGCTTCATCCAGTTCCGCGGACGCCTGTCCGACAGCCACCCGCCCATCCGCCATCCCCGCCGACGGAGCCGCCGAGGCTACGGCCATGAATCCGCAAAGACCACACAGGCTCCCCCCAAGAGCCTCAATCCATCGTTTCATAAAATATAAGAATAAATGGTTCAACACTATAACTCAAAAGACCGATAGTATTTTACCCTCGGTCTCCAACGTGTAAATATACATTTTTAACGGATAACTACAAGAACTATTTTACCGAATCGCACGTCTCGGTCAGGAACCGCCTCCCTGTGCGTCATCGTCTTGCGCTCCGAAACTTGGAACTATGCCCCGCCTGTCTTAATTTTGCAATGCCTTTCGACAGAAAACCTCAGCTGTCGTTTCAGGCCTCATCATGGAAAATTTCGGCAGCTCGATGCTGTGGTTCTGGATTGCCTACATCGGCGCGACCCTAATCGGTATGTTGCACTGCATCTTCAATATCTATGTCCTGCACATGCGACCGATGGACGAAAACGGCATGGGCGAAGCTTATGAAAAAACGAAGCCGTGGCATCCGCTCTACAATTTGATTCTATACCCGCCTGCGGGTTGGCTGTATATGCGGAACCTGCCCGACCCCACCTTGCAGGAAGCCTTACGCACCGGCCTGCTCTGGTGCGGCCTCTGCATCGTATTCGACCTCATCGCCTGGGTCCTCATCCGGCATCCGTGGCATTTGTCGTTCAAGGAATTTTACATCCACTATCAGCCCTATATCACTTTGACTTATTTAATCATCTTTGCCGCACCGCTCATCGGCTTCGCCTGTCTGTAAGCTCATGATGAAAGAAAAAATCGCATCGTTTGTCTGGCAGCACCTGTTGCTCCTGATTTCGCTGAACCTGATGACGCTGGGGGTCGCGCTCTGCGTAAGATCCCAATTGGGCAGCAGCGTGATTTCATCCCTGCCGTTCGTATTCTCCTTAGCCGGCGCAACCGGCCGCGTCCCCGCATGGACCATCGGCGGATACACGATTCTCATGAACTTCGTTTTCGTCGTCTGCCAAATCCTCATTCTCCGCAAAAACTTCGATCCGTGGCAATTGTTCCAACTCCTCATCGGTTTTATCTTCGGTTGGCTCATAGATTTGAATATGTCGCTGACCGCCGGATTAGCCTGCAGGACGCTGGCTGCCCAACTGATTGTCCAATTCGCCGGCTGTACGGTCATGGGAATCGGTATCGCGTTTGAAATCCGATGCGGGTCGGTCACGATGCCGGGCGAGGGCATTTCAATAGCCCTGAGCCGGGCCACCCGCCGGCCTTTCGCCAAAGTCAAGATTGCCGTGGATACGACGCTCGTGCTGCTCGCCATCGCCGGATGCTATTTCTTTTTCGGAAGCTGGCAGAAGAACGTCGTCGGCATCGGGACCCTCTTCGCGATGGTCTATGTGGGCCTGGTCGTGAAATTCATCAGTCCGCACCTCGGCTGGTTCGACCGCATCCTGAGTCATCGGCCGGGTTTCCGCCGCTATCTGGTCGGGCTGGCGCGTTTCATCTACCGCCGGGACGAACCCCGTCCGTGACCGTCTCTTCGCCGGATTCCGTAATTTCAATCTGTATGCTTTGGACATCATCGTCCGATGCGTCGATTACCTTGATCCGACAAGTATTTCCAGCAGTTTCGACAGTTTCCGCATTTCCGGCATTTTCCACCGCTTTTCCGCCCTCCGGGGCCAAGACACCGATTTGCTGGCCCAAAAACAGAACCATGCCCGGCCGGCTTGTTGAAAACAACCGCGCGCCTATCTTTGTTATTCCGTTCGGCTTCCTTATATTTGCAACGTTGTTTATCAAACCGAATGGGCAGAAGCCAAACTTACTTGGATAATGCCAGGACAAAAAACGCCGGTTTGTAAAACCAATGGTCTTGAAAGACCTTAAATTTTGACCTGCTAATTATATAACTATCATGGATTTCAACGCAAAACTCATCAAAATCGAAGAACCCGTTACCGGCGAAGGCAAGAACGGCCCTTGGAAAAAACAAAGTTATATTTTTGAAACGGAAAGCCAGTATCCGCGTCAAATCTGCGTTATGGTTTGGGGCGACCGCGCTATCCAAAATCCCGCCATCATGCAGATCGGAAACCGGCTCAACGTCAGTTTCGAATTGGAAAGCCGCGAGTTCAACGGCCGCTGGTACACCGACGTCCGCGCTTGGCGGATTCAGGAAGCCACGATGGGAGCCGCGCCCATGAACGGTATGCCGGCCGGCGCTCCCATGCCGAATGCCCAGGCCGCTCCCGCCGCCAATATCGCGGCGCCGAGTTTTCCGGCTCCGGAAGCCACTCCGGCCGGCGACAGCAACGACGACCTGCCGTTCTAAACCGCGCCTCAAACTGAGAATAAAAAAAGGCCGGAATATTCATTCCGGCCTTTTTTTATAGCCCCGAACCATGATCTACTTTTTGCGTCGGCCACACATTCCGCCCATTACAATACGGATTATGTGAAATTCCTGCCGAAAATACGACGGATTATGTGAAATCACACACGAAAACATGCCGGATTATGTGCAATTTCGTATCTTTGCTCTTACAAGGGTACCGACTTTTTTATTACCACAGTGACAAACCGAGCATAGAGATGGATTTCTTTCTACGGGACGCCGACTCCCTTATTCCCATAGAAGTGAAAGCCAAGGACGGGGCGACCGCTTCGCTAAACAACTTGTTGCGTGAAACGAAATATCCGGATATCAAATACGGTATCAAACTCGGCTATAAAAACATCGGGGTCAATGGAAAATTCTACACTTTTCCATATTTCCTAACCTTTCTCCTCAAAAGATTCTTATCCGAAAGGCATCACGGCGGAATTCCTGTCGGCAATTAACCTCATGACGCTTTGAATTAACGGAATCAACGGCATACCATGATATCCCCTGACTATACAACCTTTATGACCAACGAGGCGGTCCGCGCGTTGCCGGCTTTCGAAATCGCGGAAACAGTCAATCGGAAACTGGCCGGACATCCGCGGCTCGTCATTACGGCGCCGCCCGGTGCCGGCAAATCCACCTTGCTGCCGCTGACGATGCTGGCGGGGTTGGACGGGCGTGACGGGCGCAATGAACGCGCCGCGAACGGCCGCATCATCCTATTGGAACCGAGACGGCTGGCGGCCCGGCAGATTGCCCAGCGCCTGTCCGACTTGCTGGGCGAAGCGGTCGGCGGCACGGTCGGTTACCGGATGCGGCTCGACACAAAGGTTTCGGTGCGGACGCGCATCGCGGTGGTGACCGAAGGCATCCTGACCCGCATGTTGGTGCAGGATCCCGGCCTTGAAGGCGTATCCATCGTCCTGTTCGATGAATTTCACGAAAGGAGCCTGACCGCGGACGTGGCGCTGGCCTTGACCCGACAGTCCCAGACATTATTGCGACCCGACCTGAAAATCGTCCTGATGTCGGCCACGATGGACACGGAAAGGCTCTGCCGGGCGTTGGACGCGCCCTTAGTGGAAAGCCCTGGCAAAATGTTTCCGGTCGAAACCGTACATTGGAGCGAGGAAGCCAACGGCACGAACGCGGCGGAGATAACGGCACGCGCCGTCCGTATGGCACACCAAAAGCACCCGGGGGATATTCTGGCCTTTTTGCCCGGAGAAGGAGAGATACGCCGCTGTGCGGAACTTTTAGCCGGCGGCCTTGGCGACACGCAGGTATGCCCGCTTTACGGGATGCTTTCTTTAGCCGAACAGCGGACCGCCATTCTGCCGCGACGCGACGGCGGACGGAAAATCGTATTGGCGACCTCCATAGCCGAAACCTCTCTGACGATAGAGGGGGTTACGGTGGTCGTGGACGCCGGGCTGTACCGCAAGCAGGTCTTTGACCCGCGCAACTGCATGAGCCGGTTGGAAACCGTCCGCATCAGCCTCGACATGGCGGCCCAGCGGGCCGGACGGGCGGGTCGGATCGCGCCCGGCACCTGCTACCGGCTATGGCGTCCCGGTACCGAAATGACGATGGCACCGACGCGCCGGCCGGAGATTCTAGAGGCCGACCTGGCCGGCACCGCGCTTGAGGTCGCGGCATGGGGTACGCCTTTTGAAGATATGCCTTGGTTAGATTGCCCGGATCCGACGCGCGTCGCGCAGGCCCAAACGCTCTTGCGTTCACTCGGGGCCATCGACCGTCAGGGGCGCATCACGGCGCATGGACGCGACTTGTCTAAATTGCCCTGCCATCCGCGTATCGGACGGATGCTGCTGAAAGCCGCCACAGGCGAAGACAAGGCGTTGGCGGCGGATTTGGCGGCCCTATTGGAAGAGCGTGACCCCTTGAGTGCGGCGGGGGCGATGAGGGCGGCAGGCGCGGCGGGGGACATGAGGG
>CAMWSI010000069.1 GCA_947176875.1 uncultured Bacteroidales bacterium | reverse complement strand
CGCTCGGCCGTGAACAGGGGCTCGGCATCCTCTTTCTGCCGTCCCATGCCCTGTACACGCCTGAATTCGACCGAAACCGCCGGAAACGTATGGAGAAGTCCCACCTCCACTTTCTCGACACTGACCGGCGAAACAAGCACCTGATTCAACTCGTTGAGCACGACCTGCCGGATGCCGTCCTTATGGAAGTGGAAATAAGCGGCCAGCCCGCCCACGGCGAACAGAAGCAATCCCAGCGCGATGCAGAGCCCCCAGACCAAGGTTTTCCAAATACGTTGCACCTGACGACAAGAAATTCAGATTCAGACGTTCATCTTAAGGAAACGCACTTCGTTTTCCGTCAGGAAACGCCATTCGCCGCGCGCGAGGTTCTTCTTCGTCAGTTCGGCGAAGAGTACGCGGTCGAGTTTGCAGACCGTATAGCCGAGGTGTTCGAACATGCGGCGCACGATGCGGTTGCGACCCGAATGAATCTGCACGCCCACCTCCTTGCGGTGGGAGTCCTCCACATATTCGGCGTCGTCCACTTCCACGGGGCCGTCCTCCAGCGTCAGCCCTTTGAGCAAGGCCTCCATATCGGCCTTGGCGAACGGTTTATCCAGCCCCACATGGTAGATTTTGCGCGCGCCGTGCGACGGGTGCGTGAGTTTCTTGGCCAAATCGCCGTCGTTCGTAAACAGGAGTACGCCCGTCGTGTTGCGGTCGAGCCGGCCGACGGGGTAGATGCGTTCGGAACAGGCGTCCTTTATGAGTTCCATGACCGTATGCCGCTGTTGCGGATCGTCGAGCGTCGTGATATAGCCCTTGGGCTTGTTCATGAGCAGATAGACCTTTTTCTCGGCCTTAAGCCTTTGGCCGCCCACCACGACTTTGTCTTCCGGCTGCACGAGCGTTCCCATGACCGTGCATATCTGCCCGTTGACCGTCACGGCGCCCGTGGCGATGAGTTCGTCGGCCTCACGGCGCGAACACACGCCCGAAAGCGCGATGTAGCGGTTGAGCCGGATGGCGCCGGACTTCTTGGCGGCCGCGCGTTCGGGCGTATCGGCGGATTTGGCGCGCGGGGCGGGACGGCGGCGTTCGAAGCGGGCCGGGCGGTCGTCGCGGTCGAAATGCCCGGCGGATCGGGCAGGGCGCGACGGACGGCCTTCGCGGTCTTCGCGGTTGAAACGGCGTTCCGGACGCTCCGGACGTTCGAAACGACCGGTATCACGAGACGGACGGGCGGAGTGCCGCTCCGCCCGTTCTACATCATAACTGTTGGAACGACGGGGGCGGGAACCGCCGGCGGGGCGGTCTTCGCGGGAACCGGCCGGACGACGCGGAGTGCGGCCGGCACGGGGAGATTGGGGCGTATAAGCCATAATATTTGCTTTGTATCGTTAAATTCGTCGCCCGTCCGACTTGTCCGGACAGGTCTAACCTACAAAGGTAGGCAAAATTTTCCGTATCTTTGCCACCATGTCGCGCAAACATTCCACAAAAGCCCTCTATCATATCGTCGCGCTCCTGACCGTCGGCGTTTGGGGCACGACGTTCATCGCTACCAAAATCCTGTTGCACAACGGCTTGAATCCGGCCTCGATTTTCTTCTACCGCTTTCTGCTGGCCTATCTGCTCATGCTTTGGGTAAGCCGGGGCGAAAAACGCCGGGCCGACAGCTGGAAAGACGAACTCAAGGCCGTCGGCCTCGGCATGGGCGGCGGCTCGCTCTACTTCCTGACCGAAAACACCGCGCTCTACCATACGCTCTCCACGCAGGTGGCGTTCATCCTCTGCACGGCGCCGCTCTTTACCGCCATCCTCATCGGGCTGTTCAACCGGACGCTGAAACAGACGTTCAAGCCCACGTTCGTCCTCGGTTCCATCCTGGCCTTGGGCGGTGTCGCGCTCGTCATTTTCAACGGCCGCTTCATCCTCAAGCTCTCGCTCAAGGGCGACCTGCTCTGCCTCGCCGCCGCACTCTGCTGGGCGTTTTACACGCTCTGGCTCAAAGATATGGAACAGCGTTACAGCAACTGTTTCCTCACGCGCAAGGTCTTCGGCTACGGCCTGCTGACCATTCTGCCGTATTTCCTCTACGAGCCCCTGCATTACGCCCCCGAAACGCTGGCGCGCCCCGTCGTATGGGGCAACCTGCTGTTTTTAGGCGTCGTGGCCTCGATGATCTGCTACCTCTCGTGGAACAAGGCCGTGCGCGAACTGGGCGCGCTCGTCGTGACGCCCTACATCTACCTTTCGCCCATCTTCACGTCCGTGGCTTCGACCCTGATCCTGCACGAGCCCATGAGCGGCTACGGCGCGGTCGGCGCGCTCTGCATCATCGTGGGCGTCTATGGCGCGGCCACCGGCTTCCGTTGCGCCGCCGGCGGCGCGGACAAAACGGCATAGGGCGGGGGATAATTTGTTTTTCTGCCGGAGAAGTGTTAATTTAGTGGATTGAAAATCAAAAGAAACATCAAATTCACATTCAAAAACTGAGATACGATGAAGACGATGAAAGTACGGAAAGCGAAAGGGGCTTCTTGGATGAAGCGCATATTGCCGATGGTGGCGTTGGTGGCCGCGGGATTAATGACGGCCTGCGATAAAAACAAAACAGAAAATGACGACCCCTATGCCGACCCGATTGACCCGGTAAAGGTGTTGTCGTTTGGAAGAAAGATTGGATTGGATTCTATTTCCTATGACAATGTAATGAAATATGCCAATGACCCGCGTATTACAAAAATAATTTATTTTGTGGATTCAGTTAATAATAATGATTACACAGGTGCATCAAGTCGCAAGATTTCAGAATTATGTGTCGATTTTAAAGAACGTTTGGATTACACGCCAAAGGCAACGGGTTCCGGAACGTTTATATTTGCAAAAAGTCAGTTATTACATGAAGATAGTGTATGGTTTGTTGCCAATGGTTGGAAAATTAAACACCGTTAAAAGCATTACCCAATCCACATCCCAAACGCCCCGCCCACGCGGGGCGTTTTATAATCACCCCAATTCCGCCCGCACCCAATCGACCATATCCAATTTTATCAACGGCCAAACCTTATTTTTCAGACAACGCGGATCCACATCTGCATCGGCGCGCGCAAAATCCGTCAACTGAGTTATTGTCTTGGCGCGGTCGGCGGTATAAGGATTCCGTTCCTCATACCAAGTCAGCATCTGAGACAACGTATAACGGCTGTGCAATTCATGCAAATCCCAGAAATCCTTCTTCCTGCCCCCCGTAGCCACCACATCCAGTTTCATCGCGACTATATCCACCAAATCCGTCAACCTTATATCATCTACCTGTACGGCAGGCTTAATGAATGGGTCGGTATAGAATAAATCCACTTTTACATTATGATAGCGGTCCGAACCTACGATATACGAAGTGCCGAACCCGACCGATTCGTCGCAATCGCCTGTGCAATAGGGGAAACGCGCATACAGCCACTCCTGCATGGCCTTGAAGTCCAACGCGCCATATACCGCATCCGCAAACAAATCTATATCATCCGACATGCGGTGCCCGCACTGAAGACTCAAAGCCGTACCGCCCACCAATCGAAACGGGTCAAACAGAGGACAGGCCATCACCTCGCGCAATACCGAAAGCAATAACGGCGTGACGGTTTCATAATGCAAGGTTTCAGACTTCATGGCCGAGATATTTCAGAACATTCGATTTCAGATAAACGGCATAGGACGCCCCGTCGAAACGCAACTGTTTCAGAATCTCATCCCGGCCGTAAAACCGCAACACTTCCCGGATTTCCGTCTCGTCGCCCCGCTCAAACACCCGCTGTATGACAAAAGCCTTGTTCTGTTGCCAATCGATACGGTCGAACGCGACATCCCAAAACAAGGCCGGTCTGAATTTAGTTACATCCGGCCGTAACCCGGCGTTCTGCCGGCGTTTTTCTTCCGCAATGTCGTAGTAGAGTTGCAAACTCATCAAAAATCCTTCCGGCAAGCCCAAAGCCTGCTCTATCCGCAGGGAGAGCGACAGGCTCATGCGCCGGCGCCCCTGCAATATGGCATGCAGATTCTGACGGCAACCACCGATTCGACCGGCCAACGTGCCGCCGTGCAACCCGCGCCGCGACAGTTCCCGCAACAGATACTGCCCCGGATGTATGCCTTTCAATAATGCCAATGAAGGGGTTTCCATACCTATGTTTTTTCGCTTTGCACTTTGCAAATGTAATCAAAATGGATTACAATAACAAAGATACACATTTCATCAACTTATTCTGTGAGATTTTACACATTTTTACAACCTATTTTGTGATCGGCTATAAGTACAAGAACACATAACAAATTGATTACCTTTTGTAAAGCATAATTTTAGAAAAATCAGGCGAATCACATCATGCGATTGGGGTCATAACCAAACTACCTATGGTGCGTTGGACGCCTCATCCACCGCAGGTAGGCGAGCGAGAGCAAGCCGAGCGTCACGATATAGACCCATTCGGTCGTGAACGCCCAAGCCACCGAGGCGCGCCGATACAATATAGTATAGGCGGAATACCCCATATACATGACTAATGTGACCAACTCGATGACGAAGCCGGCACCGGTCTTGCCGCGCCCCAGGATGCTGTTGAAAATCATCTGCGCCCATACCATCAGATAGGTGGCGGCGATGGCCACGAGCGACGGCCGGAACGCCTCCGTCCGCAGGCCGGCGTCGCCGGAGAAGCAGGACAAGACGAGGTCGTGCATCGGCAGATAGGGCAGGATCAACACGCTGACCGACACGACACCCAAGAGCATACAGTGCCGCACAAGCACGCCGATTTCCTCCGGACGCTTCTGACCGCACAGAAAGGCCGTGACCGACGAGACCGTGGCCGTATAACCCCAGGTGGGCAACAGGAAGATCGTATAAAGGCTGCGCGTAATGTTGGCCACGGCCAGCGGATGCTGTCCGAGCCGCTCTATCATCAAAAAGAAGATGAAGTAGTTGCCGAAAGATATCAGATACTCCAGCATCAAAGGATAAGCCATATTGAGCATCTTGCCGAACACGAAGCCCCGCAGGGGGAAGGGCGTGAACAGACGGAACCGGTCGCGGTTGGTGCGGTTGGCGAGCGAAACGGCGATATAGACGCCCGATCCCACGGCCTCGGCGATGACCGACGCCAGGGCCGCGCCGCGCATGCCGAGTTCAGGGAACGGCCCGACACCGAAAATCAACCAATAGTCCAACAGCACGTTCACGGCCCCCATCGTGAGCGTCGCGGCTGAAATCGTGCGCGTGCGCGCCGTACCGACATAAAACGCATTGAAACAAACGGACAGGAACGCGAATGGGAGACCATAGACGCGCCATTGCAAGTATTCGTTCACGGCGGCGCGTACCGCGGGGGTGCGGATCATACCGGCCAGCATCATACTTACGAAGCCTTTGAACAGCAAAAAAATAAGCCCGGCCGCCACCAACATGAAACAGACGGCGTTGAAAAAGAAGCGCCCTACACTGCGCGGCAGACCTT
>CAMWSI010000068.1 GCA_947176875.1 uncultured Bacteroidales bacterium | reverse complement strand
GTCGTGGCCATGGCCTTGACGAACGGCAGCGGCGGTGTGGGCGGCGTATTCGCGCCTTCCATGTTCATGGGGGCGTTTTTGGGGTTGTTCGTGGCGCGTCTGCTCAATGTGTGTTTCCCCGCTTTGGCGTTGCCGGAAGCCAATTTCGCCTTGACGGGCATGGCGGCCGTCATGGCTGGCGTCATGCACGCGCCCTTGACCGCGATATTTCTCGTGGCCGAGATTTCCGGCGGTTATAAGTTGTTCGTGCCGTTGATTATCGTGTCGGTTTCGGCCTATTATATCAACCAATATTTCAATCCGCACTCGATTTATACGAAGAAACTGGCCGAGAAAGGCGATCTGATGACGCACAACAAGGATACGGTCGTATTGTCGCTTTTGGACAAGCAGACGCTGGTGGAACGGAACTTCGTGACGGTCCGGCCGCAGGATTCGTTGCGTCAGCTCATCACGGCCATCGGCCTTTCTTCGCGCAACATCTATCCGGTTACTGACGAAAGCGGCCGTTATCTGGGCGTTGTGTTTTTAGATGAGGTCAAACCGCTTATTTTCAGGCCTGAACTTTACGATAAGATTGCGGTTTCGGACGTCATGTTCAGGCCGGTCTGTACGGTCGATATGTCGGAGAGCATGGAAACCATCGCGCAGAAATTCTTAAGTATCCCGGACTATAATATCGTGGTATTGGACGGCGAGCGTTACGAGGGATTTCTGTCGCGGGCCAATGTATTCTCGTCTTACCGGCAGAAAGTTAAGGAAATGTCGAGCGATTAAATGCAGGGGCACCGGTTTAAGCGCCAGGGAGTGAACCTCTTGAAATTAAGAAAATAAAACGCGAAAAAATATGAAAATGCAAAGATGGCTGACAGCGTTGATGCTTGGTATATGCGGCATCATGATGCAGGGTGGACATTCGTTATTTGCCCGGACGGAAGGAACGGGCGAACTCAAAAAATGGACGGGGGAACAGGCTACGGCCGACCGTTCGTTGCGGCCCGAAAGCGTGGGCTTGCTCTATTGGGGAGAGAAAGATCCCAATAATTTGTTCTATACCTACGATAATAAACTTATCTGTTTCAACGCCAAATCCCTGAAGACGGATACGGTATTGACGCTGGCGGATTTCGAGGCCCTGAAAGCGCAGTATGCGCCCGACGCCCCGCCATTGACGGCCTTGCCCGAAATTGTCGGCATCCGCAAGAACAGCATGGTGTTGCATTATGAAAACGGCTATTATATCTGGACCTACGACGACAATAAGGTAAAGCTTTATACATCCATGCCGGCCCAGGCCACGAATTTTTCCTACAACAAGCAGGAAGGGCATTCGGCGTTCACGCAGGACAACAACCTGTATGTTGTCAAGGACGGTGTGAAGTTCGCCGTGACGAAAGACCACGAGCCGGGCATTGTGAACGGGCAGATTGTACACCGCAACGAATTCGGTATCACGAAAGGTATTTTCTGGGATCCGACGGGCGATAAGATTGCGTTTTACCGTATGGACGAAAGCATGGTGCGCGAGGCGCCGCTCCTGGGTATGGCGGGTAAGGAAGAAACGCTGGAACCGACGCGTTACCCGGAGGCGGGCACGACTTCCCACGAAGTGAGTGTCGGCGTTTTCGACCTTGATACGTACAGGACGGTTTTCCTTAAACCCTGTTTCGATACCAATCCGTATATCACGGGCGTCACGTGGTCGCCCGACAGCAAGGAAATCTATACCGTGCAACTTGACCGGGCGCAGAAGCATCTGGCTGTTTTCTGCCACGACGCCTCTACGGGCGAGATGAAGCGTAAACTCTTCGAAGAGACGAATCCGGTATGGGTGGAACCCGAAAATCCCGTCATCTTCCGGCCGGGGCATCCCGACCAGATTATCTGGAACAGCGAACGCAACGGTTACAACCATCTCTATCTGTACAACACGCAGGGTAAATTGCTCAAGACCATCACGCCCGACAAGGAAGCCTGGGAAGTGAGCGAAATCGTAGGCTGTTCGCCCGACGGTAAGTATGTCTATTTCATGGGTACGAAGGATTCGCCCTTGCAGCAGAACCTGTACCGCGTGCAAATCGACAACGGCCGTATCAAGCGTCTGACGAAAGAGGACGGCACGCATCAGGTGCGGATGAATCCGCTCGGTACGTGTTTTATTGACATTTACAGTAGTTTTGATGAACCTCGGGTAACGCAGGTGATTGATCCGGAGGGCAATGTGCTTAAGAAAATCCTCGTAAGCAAAGATCCGTTGGCCGGTTACGCCAAACCGGAGACGCGCGTATTCACGATTAAATCGGCCGACGGCGTGACCGATTTGTATGCGCGTATGATTCTGCCGCCGGATTTCGATTCCACGCGTCAATATCCGGTTATCGTTTACGTTTACGGCGGCCCCCACGTACAGTTGGTTACGAACAGCCACTTGGCGGGCAGTCCTTTGACGTTGCAGCATTTCGCACAGGAGGGTTTCATCGTGTTTACGGTCGATAGCCGCGGTTCGGCCCACCGGGGGTTCGCGTTTGAAAGCGCGATACACCGCAATATCGGTACCGTGGAGGTGGCCGACCAGATGAAAGGCGTCGAATATCTGTATTCCCTGCCGTATGTCGATCGCGAGCGCATAGGTGTGGACGGCTGGAGTTACGGCGGTTTCATGACGATGAGCCTCAAATTGCGTTATCCGCAGGTATTCAAGGTGGCGGTGGCCGGTGGCGGCGTCATGAACTGGGCTTGGTACGAGGTCATGTATGGCGAACGTTATATGGATACGCCCCAGGACAATCCGGAGGGTTATGAGTATGCCAACCTGTTGCGTCTGACCGATAGCGTTTCGGGCAAGATCCTGATGATCCACGGCGGCAAGGACGCCACGGTGTTGCCCAAACACAGCCTCTATTTCATCGACGCGTGCGCGCAGGGCAACAAGTCGATAGACTTCTTCATGTATCCCAATGCGGCGCACGGGGTCTATGGGCCGGCGCGCAAGCATCTGGACCGCATGATTTTCGAGTATTTCAAGAACAACCTTTAGGCTCATGGACTGCCCGCAGCGGCATATCGACATCGCGGATTATCGTTATCCGTTGCCGGAAGAACGTATCGCGCTCTATCCGTTGGCGGAGCGCGATTCTTCTAAATTGCTCGTCTATAAGGCGGGAGAGGTGCGGGAAAGCCATTTCGCCCGACTTGGCGACTTTCTGCCGTCCGAGACGCTTCTGGTCATGAACGACACCAAGGTCGTACATGCACGGCTGGTGTTTTACAAAGGGGAAGCGGCGGCTTTCGAGGCGGCTTCGGGGCGGCCGGGCGCGCGCATCGAGGTTTTCTGTCTGGAGCCGTCGCGGCCGGCCGACATCGCGCAGGCGTTTGCGGCGCGGGGCGAAGTGGAGTTTCTGTGTCTGATAGGCAACAATAAGAAGTGGAAGACAGGCGACCTCTGCATGGCGTTTATGCGGCAGGGGCGGCGGGAGGTTTTGCGGGCGACCCGGCTGGGGCCGCAGGGCGATGCGTTCGTTGTCAGTTTCACGTATGCGCCCGACCTGTCGTTTTCGGAGGTGCTGGAGGCATCGGGCAAAGTGCCGTTGCCGCTTATATCCGGCGTCAGGCCGAATCGGACGATGCCGGCCGTTATCAGACGGTCTTCGCGCGGCACGACGGTTCGGTGGCCGCGCCGACGGCGGGACTTCATTTTACGGAGGCTTTGCTGGCGGATTTGACTCGGAAAGGCATCGAGCAGGCTCGGCTGACGTTGCACGTCGGCGCGGGTACGTTCAAGCCGGTCAAGGACGGCGAAATCGGCGGCCACGCGATGCACCGCGAATATGTTTCGGTGCCCGCCCGGACGGTTGCGGCGCTGCGGGCGGCCGTGGAGGCGGGGCGGCCGGTGGTGCCGGTCGGCACCACGTCCATGCGCAGCCTGGAGAGTCTGTATTGGTGGGGTGTTTCGCTCTTGGACGGCACCGTAGCCGCTACGGACGGCGTGGCTTCGTTCGGGCTGGCGCAATGGACGCCATACGAGACGTATGGCGGCCGCCTGCCTTATCCGCCGTCGGAAGCCTTGTCGGCCTTGGAGGCGTATCTGCAGCGGACGGGCGCCGATACCGTGAGCGGATATACGGCCTTGATGATCGCGCCCGGCTATCCGTTCGCGTTCTGCCGCGGTCTGATTACGAATTTCCATCAGCCGCAAAGCACGTTGTTGCTGTTGGTGGCGGCATTGGTGGGCGACGGTTGGCGGCGTTTGTACGACTACGCCCTCTCGCACGGTTTCCGTTTTCTGAGTTACGGCGACGGCTGTCTGTTTTGGCCGCCCCGTCCGTAACGCTGTTTGGTTCGTTGTCCTCCCGCGGCCTACGCTTTTCGCCGCGTCGCTTCCCTCCGGGATTGCGGCTCGTCGCCGCGGATATCCCTTCGGGAACGCCGACGGTTCGTTGCCCGCCCGCGGCTATTAACCCTCTGCAACGGATTGCGCCTTACAGCGCGGCGGAACATATTATTAAAAAAAGAATAAGGTAGAGATGCAAAGACAATTGACGACCATAGCCGTGGAGGGCATGGATTTTTACGCCTACCACGGATGTTTTGAGGAAGAGACGCTGATAGGCACGAACTTCAAGGTCGATATTTATCTGACGGTCGATACCGCCTTGGCCGAGGCGCGGGACGATATGAACGGCACCGTGAATTACGTCGAGGTTTACGACCGGGTCAAGGCGCAGGTCATGATACCTTCCAAACTCATCGAACATGTGGCCGCCCGCATCCGTGACGCCGTTCTGGCCGATTTTCCGCAGGTATGCCGCGTCAAGGTCAAGGTAGCCAAACTCAATCCGCCGATAGGGGAAAAGATAAGGGAAGTCAATGTGACGCTGGAGGCTTCGCGCTGAAATATAAAAATGCCGCCTGTCTGCGAAACGGGCGGCATCAAGGATATATCGGAAAATAAGTGAAAACCGTTTACCGGTATTCTTCCACCGACAAAACAGGCGTACTGCTGTAGAATACCTGTAACAGTTTCAGCATTTCGTATTGGGCTTCGGAGAACGTGTCCACGTAGATGGCTTCGTTTTTCTCGCCTATACTGTTGTTCATCACCAAGTAATTGCCTACTTTTTTATTGTATTGGAATACGAAATAGTAAGTCGGTTCGTGTTGGATGATGTAAGAGTGTTCGGGAAGTAAAAGATTGATGAACATGACCAGCGCCCGATCCAAGTCGGGTTCGTATTCGTCCCCTTCCAAGGAGGCGATCCGGAAAGCGTCGTCGAAAGCTTCTCTGGAGAAAGAACCCAACGGTTTGTTGTAATCCACGGACTCTACGATTGTCAAGTCGATATAAGAACTTTGTGCATGTGCCTGCTCTTTCAGCCCCGATAAGCCGAAGACACAAACGCCGCAAAGCATCATGAAAAAGGCTTTCAACTTATTCATCACATATCCTTTATTGAACCCGCAAAGATAAGGTTATTTTATTAGAAATAAAATAGGTCGATTAATTTTAGTTTTATTATATTTGAAATCATGGACAGGGACTTTTTTCAGGAATTCGGACGCGGGTTGCGCGCTTACGGACCGGCGTTCAAAATGTTGTTCACAAGGCGGTTCGCGTGGTTCATGCTG
>CAMWSI010000067.1 GCA_947176875.1 uncultured Bacteroidales bacterium | reverse complement strand
CCACGGCGTGTTTTACTGCCTCCAGACATTCAGCCCCGGCGACGAAATCGACTTCCGTCAGGTGCCGGTTTGCGTGGAGGCGTCCGACGCGGCGACGGCCTCGCTGTTGGAGTCGGTGGCCGGCAGCCTGAGTGCCAACGTGCGCCGCGTGGATTCGCGCCAACGGTTGGGCTTGCACCTGGCGGCCGTCTTCGCTTCCAATTACAGCAATCTGATGTACACGGCGGCGGAACGGGTCTTGCAGGCCTGCGGATTGGAAATTTCGCTGTTGCAACCGATTATAGAACAGACGGCCGTCAAACTGAGACGCATGCCGCCCTTAAAGGCGCAGACGGGCCCCGCCCTGCGCCGCGACGACAGTACGCTGGAAAAACACCGGCAACTGCTTGCGGACCTGTCGCTGCCTGACGACTACCGCCGCCTCTACGACGAGTTGGCGGCTTTGATACGGCGGCTACATCCGCAGTCGTAGCGGGTCGGACGGCCTTGCGCGCAAGCCCCCTGCAGGCCGCGCCCCGGGGGCGGCCCCGTGCGGAAGCCGAGTTCAAACCTGAAAAACATAGAACGAACTATGGGAAACTATAAAGAAAAACTGCACAAAATCACGACGCTGATTTTCGACTACGACGGCGTGATGAGCGACGGCAAGGTATGGGTTATCGATCCCGAGACGCAAATCCGCAGTTCGCACGTCAAAGACGGCTACGCGCTGCACCATGCCGTGAAGAAAGGCTTCCGCGTGGCGGTCATTTCCGGCGGCAAGGGCGAATGTATCCGCCAACGCATGGCCTTTCTCGGCATTCACGACGTATTTCTGCAGGTACCTTACAAAAAGGCGCGTTTCGAGGCTTATCTGGCCGAACACGGGCTGCAACGCGAAGAGGTGCTGTACATGGGCGACGACCTCCCCGACTACGAACTGATGCAACTGGCGGGCGTATCGGCCTGCCCCGCCGACGCCGCGCACGAAATCCGCGAGGTGGCCGACTACGTTTCGCACATCAAGGGCGGCGAAGGCTGTGTGCGCGACATCGTGGAACAAGTGATGCGGTCGCAGAACCTTTGGTTTGACGAGGCCGCCCTGCATTGGTAGAAACGACCGACGGCGCACGGACGCCACAGGTCGGCCCGCAGGACATCCGTATTTCTGCGGACAGGGTCGAAACAACGGAAATAAAGTATGACAGCGATATGAAAACCAAATTTTCCAATCTGATTTCCGGCCTGATTGTGGCCGCGATGATTATGATTGCCGGCACGGCGTTGATAAGCAGTACAACCGGCCGTCTGCGCGCACAGGAACGCATCAACTGGTTTCAGTTCGAACAGGCGATAGAGATGAATCAGGCGCGGGCGGAACAAGGCCTGCCCGTCAAAAAAATCTTCGTGGACGTATATACCGACTGGTGCGGCTGGTGCAAACGGCTCGACGCAACGACTTTCGCGCATCCTGAAATCATCAATTACCTGAACGACCACTTCATTGCCGTCAAACTCAACGCCGAACGTCAGGATACGGTCGTCATCAACGGCCAGCCGTTCGTCTATGTGCCGGGCGAAGGCCGGCGCGGCATCCACCAGTTGGCGGTCGTATTGTTGCAGAACCGCATGTCGTACCCGTCCTGCACGTTTCTGGACGAAAGCGGACAGCAACTGCAGGTCATTCCGGGTTATATGAATCCCAAACAATTCGAGACCGTATTGCATTTCTTCGGAGACGACGCCTACAAGACGCAGGACTGGGAGACGTACAACGCGAACTTCAAGGGCAAGATTACGGAATAATAAAAAGAGCCGGTTCCGATGAACCGGCTCTTTTTATTACGCTACCGGCACCTGTGTGCCGCCCCGGTACATACGACCGCCGACACGGGGCCCCGGAAAGGCCTAACGGTATTCTATCAACCGCGTGATAACGGTCGTCGGTACGTAGTCGCTCGCATAAACCGTACAACGCGTCCAGTTGTCCTGCGCATCGTAATCGTAAACTATCCGCATCGTGCTGACCGCACCGCCCGGCACGCCCTGACGCACATGGTCTATATCGCCCTGAGCATTGTACGTATAGGCGTTCTTGGACTTCAACAAACCTTCTTGGTTAAGGTATTCCTCGCCGGCAAGCCGACCTTGACCGTCATAGGTCATTTTCTTCTCATATACGAAACGGTCTTCCTTGCTTTTCATCCGCTCCATGACACGATTGCCGGCTCCGTCGTAAGCGTATTCGACGGTCTGCAACTTCTCGCCGCGCGGATTGCGCCGCGTCACGTTGAGCAACTGTCCGGCTTTGTTATAGGTATAGACTTCCGTATAGAACAATTCGCCTTCGGCGTTATAGACGGATTCGGACTCCAACTTGTCTTTGTTGTAGCTGAACGTGCTGTAAGCATCCATCCACTCCTTGTTGGAATAACGCTTGTGCGAACTCGGACGGCCGTCTTTCTCTTCCGTCGTGAAATAGAAAAGTATGTCGCCTTTCTGGTTCAACTCCACCACGCGGGCCAGATTGCCGCTCCCCGAATATTCGACGATGACCGGGTGTTCCTGCATTTCGCCCAATTCGACATGATCGGCCTTGTCGATGGCACCGAACGTCTTGACGACAATACGCTGAACCGCTCCCTTTGCCTTATAGTTGGCGTTATCCGTATATTGGGGCGGTATCATGGCGCGAAGCGGCGTGAATGCGAACAACGCGGCTATGACGAGAAGCGGCCGAACCATCCGACGGTCGCAGAGGGCGGGCGCGCCATAGACGCCCTGTTCCTTGAATTGATTGTGTTTGAACATAATCGTTTATCTTTAAATTTTAGTGCTTATTCTTTTTCAACGCATTTTCCGCACAGGACCTCATCCGCGGATTGCCCGTCGCCGCGCCGTCTTGCCTTGCGACGACAACAGGCACACTAACGCAACTCCGCGCCGGTCTGTTGCTTCAGACTGTTGAAAATCTTTTCCATCGCCTTTTCAATCTGTTTGTCGGTCAGCGTCTTGGACGGATCCTGCAACGTAAAACTGACGGCATACGACTTCTTGCCGGCGGGCAGATTCTTGCCTTCATAGACGTCGAACAGCCGGATGTCGCGCAACAAGGCTTTTTCCGCCTGACGCGCGGTGGCTTCGACCTGCTTGAACGCGACGGTCTTATCGACCAGCAGCGCCAAATCGCGCTTCACGGCCGGGAACTTCGCGATTTCCTTGTAAACGACAGGCTTGACCGGACGGCATTTGAGCACGGCATCCCAATCGAAGTCGGCGTAGAAAACAGGCTGTTTGAGGTCGAAACGGCGCAACAGCTGCGGCTGTACCTCGCCGAAAGCGACGAGCGTCTTGCCGTTGCATTCGTATTGCAGGCCGTATTGCAGACCGGGGAGTTGCGCCTCGTCGCTTTTGAGCTTAAGGCCGTCGGCGCCGGTCAGGCGCAGGCTTCCCAAGACCTGTTCCACGGCCTTTTTCAGGCTGTAGAAATCGCTCTGCCGCGCCGGTTGGTCGCGCCAGTTTTCGGGGCGTTCCAAGCCGGTGAGCCATAAGCCCAGGTGTTGCGACTCCGCAAAGCGGCTCGAGACCGGCGCGTCGGCGGCGGCTTCGGGCCGGCGACGGTACGACCGGCCGAATTCGTAAAACTTCAGGTTGTTCTGTTTATGGTTCAGGTTGAAGGCCACCGAAGCCAAGCCGCCGAAAAGCAAGCTCGGACGCATCACGTTCAATTCCTGGCTCAACGGATTGGCCAAGGCCACCGCCGTTTCGGCATAGGCGGCTATTTCGGCCACGTCCGCTTGCTTGCAGAGCGAATTGTTCATGATTTCGATGAAGCCGTTGTCGGACAAGAGGTCGGACACCCGCTTCTGCACGCGCTCGTCGCCCTTGCCGGGCTGCGCGTTGGGCGCGTAGGCCAGACGGCCGCTCATTTCGATGCGGTTGTAGCCGTAGATGCGCAACACCTCTTCGGTCAAGTCGGCTTCGCGCGTCACGTCGGGCTTGTTGGTCGGCACCTTGACGCGCAACGTGTCGGCCTTATCCGGCAGCGGCTCGACCGTCATTTCCAAAGCCGACAGGATTTTCTGCGTCTCTTCGGTCGAAATCGCCTTGCCGATGAGCGTCCGCATACGCGGCAGGTCGAAATCCACGACCGCCGGCTCTATCGGCTGCGGATAGACATCCACAATGGCGCCGTCGGGTTCCGCCCCGGCCACCTCGCCGAGCAGCAGGGCCGCCCGTTTGAGCGCGTAGGCGGTGATATTCGGGTCGGCGCCGCGCTCGTAACGGAACGAAGCGTCGGTATTGAGGCCGTGCGCCCGCGCCGTCTTGCGGATACTGACCGGATTGAAGTAGGCGCTTTCCAAAAATACGGCCGTCGTGTCGTCGTGCACGCCGGCTTCCTCGCCGCCGAACACGCCCGCGATACACATGGGCTTTTCGGCATGGCATATCATGAGGTGGGTCGGCTGCAAGTCACGCTTGACGCCGTCGAGCGTCACGAGCGTCTCGCCCGCCTTGGCCGTACGAACCACGACTTTGTCGCCCTGAATATGCCGGCGGTCGAACGCATGGAGCGGCTGCCCCGTCTCCATCAACACGTAATTCGTCACATCGACCACATTGTTGATGGGGCGTATGCCGACGCTTTGCAGACGTTCCCGCAACCAAGCCGGCGAAGGCGCGACCTTGACGTTCTTGAGGCTGAGCCCCGTATAGCGCGGACACAGCATCGCGTCGGTCACTTCGACGCCGACGGGCGCGGGCGCTACGGAAGCCTTAAAGCCGTCCACCGACGGGTATTTCAACTTGGCATTTTTGCTTTCCCTTATCTGCAACATGGCCGCCAAATCGCGCGCCACGCCTATGTGCGACGTCGCGTCGGCCCGGTTCGGCGTCAGCCCGATTTCGAGTACCGTATCGCGGTGAATCTTGAAATAGTCGGCGGCCGGCATACCCACGGGCGTATCGGCCGGAAGCACCATGATGCCGTCGTGCGACGCGCCCACACCGATTTCGTCTTCGGCGCAGATCATGCCGAACGACTCGGCGCCGCGGATCTTGGATTTCTTAATCGTAAACGCCTCGTCGCCATTGTAAAGCACCGTGCCTATCGTGGCCACGATGACCTTTTGCCCGGCCGCCACGTTGGGCGCACCGCAGACGATGTTCAACGGCTGTTCGCCGCCCACGTTCACCGTGGTCAGGTGCAGGTGGTCGGAATCGGGATGCGCCCCGCACGTCAGCACCTCGCCCACGACCAAGCCCTGCAAACCGCCCTTCACACTCTCGTAGGCCTCCACGCCCTCCACTTCCAAACCGCCGTCGGTCAACCGCCGCGCCGTCTCCTCCGCGCTCAAATCGGAATCGACATATTCCTTGAGCCAACTGTAAGCTACTTTCATATCGCTCTGTATCTTTCGTCTTTTTATGTGTGACCCATCAGATACGCTCGTCACGCATCACACACAAACTTGCAAATATAACGAAAATCGCGCGCAGAAGCAAGCCGCCCCGCCCGATGGCCCAATGGGCAGATTCAACAATCAAGTGCAATTTTACAACAAAAGATTGAAAAATTCAGTTTTTGGGTTAGAGAAGTTGAGTTTTTTTCTCGGTCTTTCGTTCAGTTTATACTGTATATTCTTGA
>CAMWSI010000066.1 GCA_947176875.1 uncultured Bacteroidales bacterium | reverse complement strand
TGTATGCTTTTATAGCGTTGATCGTCGTTTATTTGGTGGCGTACCTGTGTTCGTCGCCGACTGACGTAGGCGAGGCCTTTTTGGAAAAGACGGGCACGACCTTATCGGCTTCCAAGTTTATCGGAAGC
The DNA here is from genome assembly GCA_947176875.1 of uncultured Bacteroidales bacterium. Taxonomy (GTDB): domain Bacteria; phylum Bacteroidota; class Bacteroidia; order Bacteroidales; family P3; genus CAMXAS01. The sequence continues at coordinate 5,526 of CAMWSI010000066.1, read as the reverse complement.
GGTATGTTGATGTTCTACATTCTTTTCTTCGGCACGATTGTGGCGCTGTTGGGCGCCGAAGTGGCCAAACTGTTTAAAAAGTAAGAACTATGGCAAAGAAAAGCCCCACTGTGAATGGGGGATCCATGTCGGATATATCGTTCTTGTTGTTGACATTCTTCCTGTTGACATCATCTATCGATACTGATTTGGGTATCGCACGCCGGTTGCCGGCCATGCTTCCGCCCAATGCGCCTAAGCCCGAAATCCACCAACGCAATGTTTTCAAGGTGTTGGTGTCGTTCAAGGACGAGTTGCGTGTACAGGATCAGAATGTCGATATCACGATGTTGAAGGACATGACGAAAGAGTTTATGTCCAATCCGGGGAACAACAGCAAGATGTCTGAAAAGACGATGAAGGAAGTGACGCTGTTGGGACAGGTTCCGGTTTCCAAAGGCGTTGTTTCGCTGAAGAACGACAGGGGAACCTCGTATGAAATGTATATCAAGGTACAGAATGAGCTGACAGCCGCGTTCCACGAATTGCGGGACGAAATGGCGCGGGAATATTTCGGCGCCAAGTTCGACGATTTGAAAGGGGATCAGCAGAAAGCCATTCAGGAAGCCATTCCGGTCAGCATATCGGAAGCGGAACCCACGGCCGTTAATGTAGGAGGAGCAAGATAATGGGAAAATTTAATAAAGGAGGCAAGAAGGAGACGCCGGAAATCAATACCGGCTCTATGTCGGACATCATCTTTATGTTGTTGTTCTTCTTTATGGTGATTACGACCATGCGTGAAGCGACCTTGTTCGTCCGCATCGTTCCGCCGGTTGCCAGCGAAGTGCAGAAATTGGAGAAAAAGTCGTTGGTGAGCTACATTTATGTAGGACCTCCTATCGACGCACACAAGTATGGTACCGAGCCGCGTATTCAGTTGAACGACCAGTTGGCCAACGTTTCGGAAATCATGGCTTTTGTGGAAGCCGAACGTTTGTCGCGCGATGAAGTGGATCGTCCGTTGCTGACAACCTCCATCAAGGCCGACCGTACGGTTAAGATGGGGATGGTAACCGACGTCAAGCAGGAACTAAGAAAAGCCAATGCCCTGAAGATAAACTATTCGACCGCGAGAGGCAAGGTTTATTAGACGCATTGATGCCATATGAAAAAGGCGATCCGAAAGGGTCGCCTTTTTTTATTTGCGGAAATGTACCATGGAAAGCCAATCTGTCTATTCCCTCCATGCCTTGCATCTCGATTTTTCTGATTTACCTTTGGTGTGTCTTGCAGATGTGTCTTGATTCTTGATAGACTTCAGATGTGTCTGTATGGTCTTAAAGTTCGGCGTATTCCTCGTAAAGGAATTTGTCGTAGGGGTAGCGCGTCTGATGAATGCGCTTGATTTCTTCATACAGGAAATCCCGAAAAGCCGGGATGTTCTCTTTCGTATGGGCCGACACGAAGAAGCAGGGCGTATGCGCCTTGCCCATCCACGTCTTTTTGAGGTCATCCAGGCTGTAGTTGCGCGGCGTGACGGGGCTCAGGTCGTCCGGTTCCTTTTCTTCGTAAGTATAGGCGTCGATTTTGTTGAAAACGACGATATGGCGTTTTTCGGCCGTGCCGAGTTCGCTCAGCGTCTGCGACACGACCTCCATCTGTTCTTCGAATTCGGGATGCGAGATATCCACAACATGTAAAAGGATGTCCGATTCGCGTACTTCATCCAGCGTGGACTTGAACGATTCCACGAGGTGATGCGGCAATTTGCGGATAAAGCCGACGGTATCGGAAAGCAGGAACGGCAGGTTTTTGATGACGACTTTCCGCACCGTCGTGTCTAAGGTGGCGAACAGTTTGTTTTCGGCCAGCACGTTCGATTTGCTCAATAAGTTCATCAAACTCGATTTGCCCACGTTCGTATAGCCGACCAGAGCCACGCGCACGAGTTGTTCGCGGTGCTTGCGTTGTGTCGCTTTCTGTTTGTCGATTTCGGCCAAACGTTCTTTGAGCAGGCTGATCTTGTTGCGGATTACGCGGCGGTCGGTCTCGATTTCCTTTTCACCGGGACCGCGCATGCCTACGCCGCCCCGCTGTTTGCTCAAGTGCGTCCATAAACCGGTCAGGCGCGGTAACAGGTATTGGTATTGCGCCAGCTCTACCTGCGTGCGCGCGTGCGCCGTGCGGGCGTGGCGGGCGAATATGTCCAGAATCAAGGTCGTGCGGTCGAGCACCTTGCGTTTGAGCTCGCCCTCGATGTTTCGCAATTGGGCGGGAGACAATTCGTCGTCGAAAATAACGGTGTCTATGTCGTTGTCTTCGACAAAGGCTTTTATTTCCTGTAGCTTTCCGGAACCCACGTAGAATTTTCCCTGTGGAAAGCCGGTTTTCTGGATGAACGTGCGCACGACCTCGGCTTCGGCCGTGTCGGCCAGAAACGCCAGTTCGTCTATATATTCCTGTTCTTTCTCCATGCTGACCTGTTCGGTGGCCAAACCCACCAACACGGCGCGTTCACGTATTTTTTCGGTACTGATCATACAAAATCATATTCATGCCTCTTTTTCCGCCTGTGACCGAAATCGGGAGAAATCGGCATGGTTCATTGGGCTCGACGAAAAGGTTAAAATCCGATGATGCGGCGCACTTCGGCTACGGTTTTGCCGGCGCTCTCACGGGCTTTTTCCGCACCGAGGCGCAAGATTTTCCGCAGTTGCGTCTCGTCGGCCAGCAGGGCGTTGATGCGTTCGCGCATCGGCGATACGAAGCGGATGGCGTCTTCGGCCAATTGTTTTTTCAGGTCGCCGTAACGGATTTGGCAGGTGTTGTATTGTCCGTTGAAAAAGTCGTAGGTGTCAGGCGTGGACAGGATGCCGAGCAGCCGGAACAGATTGGCGATGATTTCCGGCTTTTCCTGGTTGGGCTCGGTGGGGCCGCTGTCGGTTACGGCTTTCATGACTTTCTTGCGGATGATTTCATCGGAGTCGGTCAGGTAAATCGCGTTCATTTCGCCTTCCGATTTTCCCATTTTGCCCTTTCCGTCCAGACCGGGTACCTTGACCAAGGCTTCGCCGAAATTGAATGCCTGCGGTTCCTTGAAAAATTCGGTTTTATAGACGTGGTTGAATCGTTGTGCGAACGTGCGCGTCATTTCCAGATGTTGCTCCTGGTCTTTGCCCACGGGTACGAAGTCGGCCCGGTGAATCAGGATGTCGGCCGCCATGAGCGTGGGATAGGTCAATAGCCCCGCATTCACGTTGTCGGGATTCTGCCGTGCCTTTTCCTTGAACGAGGTGCAGCGCGACAATTCGCCGAGGTAAGCGTTCATGTTGAGGAACAGATAGAGTTCGGCGGTTTCGGGTACATCGCTTTGGACGTAAACGACCGCTTTTTCAGGGTCGAGGCCTGCGGCGAGATAGTGTGCCGGAATATGGTGGTTGTTGGCGCGCAGATGTTCCGGATTGGGGTGTGTCGTCAGCGCGTGGTAGTCCGCGATGAAAAAATAGCAATCGTATTCGTCCTGCATGCGCACGAAATTGCGCATGGCACCGAAATAATTGCCCAAGTGGATTTTACCGGTGGGGCGAACCCCGCTCACTACAGTTTTCATATATCGATCAGATTGGCCGGCCGTCTTCCGGGACGTTTGTCCGGTTACGGCATATTCAAAAACAAAGATACACAAATCAAAGTAAATTCGTACCTTTGTCGTCTATCAAATAGAGTTGTCATGAAAAGAAATTTCTGGAAGACAGGCGCGATGAGCCTGTATGTGGCCGTTTTCGGATTAGCGGCGGCCGGATTGACGGCCTGTTGCGGCGGGAATGCCTGTAAGGCCGACGGCAAGGAACGGGCCGGAATAGTATTGGAAAACATAGCCCAACGCAAGAGCGTGCGGCATTTCGTCGAGGGCAAGGAAGTGGCCAAGGCCGATTTGGAAACCTTGGTCAAGGCCGGCATGGCCGCTCCCACGGCGCGCAACTCGCAACCTTGGGAATTTTATGTCGTATCCACGCCGGAAGCCAAACAGGCACTCGAAGCCGGTCTGCCTTACGCCAAGATGCTGACGCAGGCGTCGGCCGCCATAGTCGTTTGCGGCAACGCGGAATATATGTTGGACGGCGAGGGACGCGAATATTGGGTGCAGGACTGTTCGGCGGCGACGCAGAACATTCTGTTGGCGGCCGAAGCCATGGGCTTGGGCGCGGTCTGGACGGGCGTCTATCCCGTTCGTGAGCGCGTGGAGGTTGTACGGCAGGCCTTGTCCTTGCCCACGACCCATGTGCCGCTTTGCGTCATTCCGGTCGGTTTCCCTACCGGCGACGATCAGCCGAAAGACAAATTCAAGGCCGACCGTATTCATTGGAAGTAGGCGGGGCGTTTAGCCGTTTGGCATAAAATCCATTGGCATTATGATACAAGGGAAAAAAGTCGTGGTCGTCATGCCGGCCTACAATGCCGAGAAGACGTTGGAACAGACTTACGCGGAAATACCGTTCGATATTGTGGATGAGGTGATCCTGACCGATGACTGTTCGCGTGACAATACGGTGGGCAAGGCCCGTGAACTCGGTATCAGGGAGGTGATTGTTCACGACAGGAACAAGGGGTATGGCGGCAACCAGAAGACCTGCTATAACCGGGCATTGGCGTTGGGGGCCGATATTGTCATTATGGTGCATCCCGATTACCAATATACGCCGAAACTTGTTCATTCTATGGCTTATATGCTGGCGAACGGAGTCTATCCGGTCTGTCTGGCATCCCGTATTCTCGGTAGAGGGGCCCTTAAGGGCGGCATGCCGGTGGTCAAGTATGTCGCCAACCGTTTCCTGACCTTTTTCGAAAACCTGATGCTACGTCAGAAATTGTCGGAATATCATACGGGTTACCGTGCGTTCACGGCGGATGTCTTGCGGTCGATAGATTACAATGTCAATTCCGATGACTTTATATTCGACAATGAGATGTTGGCGCAGATTTTTTTCGCCGGTTATGAGATTGGAGAAGTAACGTGTCCGACCAAGTATTTCGAAGAAGCGTCTTCCATCAATTTCAGGCGTTCGAGCGTTTACGGGCTCGGCGTATTGAAAGTGTCGGTGGTCTATCGTCTTTGCAAATGGCGGCTTATGAAGTCGAAATTATACCGTTCCCGTAAACATTAGTCATGAATAAACAAACGTTTTCGTCAAACCGGCCGGGCATGGATCGGATCCGGACGGATTCTGCCGTAACGGAAAAGGGGATGCGGTCGCCGGCTGTTTTCTATAGCCTGATCGGGATTCTGACCGTTTTGTGCATGGGACTTTTCGCCTATACGGTCGATCCGAAACTGGATCTCAACGGCGATAATGTGGCTTATATCAGGTTGGCGCACGCGTTGGCCGACGGACAAGGCTATTCCAATGTCTCGGCCGACGGCGTCGTGACGCCGGCCAGTCATTTTCCACCCGGCTACCCGGCCATCCTGTCGGTCATGATCCGAATGGGATTGGATTCGCTTATTGCGTTCAAGATAATAAAAGGCTTGTGTTTGTTGTTGTC
>CAMWSI010000065.1 GCA_947176875.1 uncultured Bacteroidales bacterium | reverse complement strand
AGTTGGGCAGATACATGGGCGCGTTCACCATATGCGAATACACGGCCAAGAGCGGCGAATCGTGCGTGCCGAGCACCGGTTCGTAATAGCGGTTCCACACATCTTTGGCTATCGTCAGCACGGCATCGCGCAACTGAGCGGCCGTGGCCTCTGGATGGGCGTATAGCCATTGCCAGGTGTACATATCCACGAGCGCGACTCCCATGATTTCGTAGGCGCCCCAAAAGATGTCGAGCGTGGTGTTATCGTCTATCTTGTGGTCGTAACCGAGCAGGAACAGGTCGCGTTTCTGGAAGATAAACGCCAAGGCTTCCGTAAAAGCCGTGTTCGGCACGCCGTTCAGCGTGTAATAGTCGATGTCGTAGAGGTCGAGCGTCTGCTCCACATTGTGGCCGAACTCGTGTACGGCTATGTTGTAGCCCTTGTAGTCCATGCCCTTGTCGCCTATGCGCGTACGCAGACGCGCCGGTTCCCAACGGCCTTGCGCGCCCCAGGCATGACCCGAACCGCGGGCATTCTCCACCACGATGCGGTCGGCCAGATAACGGGCATCCGCCGCCGAAAAACCGAGCGCACGCAACATGCGCTGCATATCCGCGGCAAACGCGGCGGCATCGGGATATTTTTTCCGCGTTATTTCGGTGAGTTTATCTTCCGGCATGGCCGAACGGCTCTTGAAACCGTCGTACCAAATGTCGTAGGGGCGCAGCTCCCGCCCCAGCCTTTCCTTTATCAGGGCCGCCACCCGCTTTACTTCGGGCGAAGCGAGCAAAGACACGAACAGTTTTTCTATCTCTTCGGCCGAAACCTCCATGCCCTTTTCAAAATTACGCGCGATGCCCGTCGGCAGGGCCGGCGAAAAGGCGTCAATCCGCCGCTCTACATGAAACGTGTTGAGGATATGCGCGTAGCGTTCCGCCCCCTCGGATTCCAACGTCACCGCCTCGCCATCGCGGTACGTCCGGTTGGCATAGGGTTCCCACGTATAGGCGGCATTGTTGATGACTTCTTTCGGAATAGTCTGATCCACGATGCGTTCCATGACTTTGTAAATCATCTCCTGCTTCTCGTACGCGTCGGGTACGTCGGCATAGTTGGATTTGAGCTCGTCGCGCAGGTTCCAGTGCGACAGCAACACCATGTCTTCCGGAAACAGGCGGCGGCCGTCGTCGGTCCGCAACTGCCCCATCATTATGTTGTAGGCCGCTATATAGTTTTCGGAAGCGGCCAAGGCCTGCGCATAGGCACTGTTGATTTCGGCCGGCACGCGCGTCGTGAACGCGTCGCCCAAACGGGCGTAGGCCCATTCCAGACGGTTCCATGCCACACCGAGCGTGTTCTTCTCCTCCAACGTATAGAACGGGAAATTGAGAATGTTCACAAACGCGATTTTGTTCGCGAACAGGTCTTCGGAAAGATGCGCGTACGGGTCGAACGAACCGAGCATATAGTCGATGGCTTCGGGTTCCGGGCCGGACAGATGCACGGCTTTCTGCAAACGCACCGCCACTTGGTTGGACGTGCCGTAAAACACCTCCAAGGCTTCCGACATCTTGTCGAACAAGGCCCGCTTGGCTTCGGGCGTGCGGGCGAAATGCTCCCGCACGAAGGCCGAAAAGTCCGCTTCCGTGCCGTCTTCGGCCCGCCACAGGGCCGCCGCCTGCGCCACGCCTTTGGCGATAAGCGTCTGATCCATGTCCGGTGCCTGCACGGCTAGGCTGTCTATCGTTTCACGTACCGTCCGCTCCGAAACGACGGAGCCGGCCTGACGGTCGCCCGTCCGGCCACATGCGCCGAACAACGCAAGCAACAGGCCCGCCGCCAAACGCCCAAACCCAAGTCTCTTCATAACCATAAATTTAATATAACTAACAAAGTTACGACAAAAAAATGGAATACGGAAAGCCACAAAAAAAAGGGCTGTGTCAAAATTTGCATTTTGGCACAACCCCTTGATTTTACTTGTTAAGGTGTGTCAGAGAAGTCAGATGCAAGGCGTTATAACACCGCAGATTGGCCTTTATGACACACCGAAAACGCTTACAAGCCCCAATCCATGGAGGCGAAGCGGCGGTACTGCCGGTAACGCCACAGCGCGTTTTCCTGAGCCGCCTTGAAGAGTTCCTCAGCCTCGGCCGGGAACATCTTTTTGAGCGAGTTGTAACGGACTTCGCCGTCGATAAAAGCCTGGAACTTGCTCCAATCCGGCTCCTTGCTGTCCAAAGAGAACGGATTTTTGCCTTCGACTTCCAAAGTCGGGTTGAAACGCCACAGATGCCAGTAGCCGCATTCCACGGCGCGTTTGGCCTCGTTCTGCGTCTTGCCCATGCCGGCCTTCAAGCCGTGGTTGATACAGGGCGCGTAGGCGATGATCAACGAAGGGCCGTGGTAGGCTTCGGCTTCTTTCAAAGCCTTGAGGTACTGGTTCTGGTCGGCGCCCATGGCTACCTGCGCCACATAAACGTAGCCGTAGGTCATGGCAATCGCGCCGAGATCTTTCTTGCGGATGCGCTTGCCGGCCGCCGCGAATTTGGCGATGGCGCCGAGCGGCGTGGATTTGGAGGCCTGACCGCCGGTATTCGAATATACTTCGGTATCGACAACCAACACGTTCACGTCTTCGCCGGACGCCAGCACGTGGTCCAGACCGCCGTAGCCGATGTCGTAGCCCCAACCGTCGCCGCCGAATATCCACTGCGACTTCTTGACCAGATACTGTTCCAGCGCGTGCAACTTGGCGCAGTACGGACATTTTTCGGCGTTCTGAGCCAGAACCGGCTTCAACGCGGCCGCGATTTCCTTCGTCTTGTCGCCGTCTTCGCGGTTATCCAGCCACGAGCGGAACAGATTCTTCATATCGGCCGGCGTATTCACGTCGTCCATGGCTTCCTGCATCGTCTGCGCGATGCGGTCGCGCATCTTGCGGACGCCCGTCGCCATACCCAGACCGAATTCGGCGTTGTCTTCAAACAGGGAGTTGGCCCAAGCCGGTCCCTGACCGTTTTCGTTGCAGGTGTAAGGCATGGAGGGGCAGGAACCGCCGTAGATGGACGAGCAACCCGTGGCGTTGGCCACCATCATGCGGTCGCCGAACAGCTGCGTGATGAGCTTGATGTACGGGGTTTCGCCGCAACCGCCGCAAGCCCCCGAAAATTCGAACAGAGGCTGTGCGAACTGGCTGTTCTTGACACTCTTGGAAACTTCCACGAGATGGGCTTTCGACTTGACGTTCTTGACCATGTGTTCCCAACGGTCGGCCTCGGCCATCTGGTCGAGCAACGGCTGCATCGTCAGGGCCTTTTCCTTGGCCGGGCAGATGTCGGCGCAGTTGCCGCAGCCCGTACAATCCAAAACGCTGACCTGCATACGGAACTGCATGCCTTCGAATTCCTTGCCGTTGGCCTTGACCGTGGCCGTACCGGCCGGCAAAGCCGCCGCCTCGGCCGCATCCATGACGAAAGGACGGATGGCGGCGTGGGGGCACACATAAGAGCACTGGTTACACTGGATACACTTCGTGGCGTCCCAAGCCGGCACATGCGACGCAATGCCGCGTTTCTCGTACTTGGACGTGCCGCAGGGGAACGTACCGTCTTCACGGCCGCGGAACGCGCTCACGGGCAGGTCGTCGCCCTTCTGGTCGTTGATCATATCCACGACCTTCGTGATGAATTCGGGCCGGTCGCCGCCGTGATTGCCCATCTTGTCGTCGTCGGGCAGGTTCTTCCAGTCGGCGGAGATCTCCACCTGTTCGTATTCGGCGCCGCGATCCACGGCGGCATAGTTCATCTTGACGATGTTCTCGCCTTTCTTGCCGTAAGACTTGTCGATGGCTTTCTTCATTTCCTTGACCGCGAGTTCAAACGGAATCACGCCCGAAATCTTGAAGAAGGCCGATTGCAGAATCGTGTTCGTGCGGTTGCCCAGACCTATTTCCTCGGCGATGCGCGTGGCGTTGATGATATAGAACTTGATGTCGTTCTCGGCCATGAAACGCTTCATCTCGTTCGGCAGCTGACGCTTGGTTTCCTCTACGTCCCACCACGAGTTCAACAGGAACGTACCGCCTTTCTTCAAACCGCGCAATACCGGGTATTTGAAGATATAGGACGCCACGTGACAGGCCACGAAGTCGGGCGTCGTCACGAGGTAGGGCGCACGGATCGGGCGGTCGCCGAAACGCAGGTGCGAACACGTGAAACCGCCGGATTTCTTACTGTCGTAGGCGAAATAAGCCTGGCAGTATTTCTCGGTCGTATTACCGATAATCTTGATCGAATTCTTGTTGGCACCTACGGTACCGTCGGCGCCCAAGCCGTAGAATTTAGCGGAAAACGTGCCTTCGGGCGCGATGTCGATTTCGGGCAATACGGGCAACGAACGGAACGTCACGTCGTCCACGATACCCACGGTAAACTGGTTCTTCGGTTCGTTGGCCTTGAGGTTCTCGAACACCGAAACCATCTGGGCTGGCGTCGTGTCCTTGGAGCTCAGACCGAAACGGCCGCCGATAATCAGCGGACGGTTTTCCAGATGGCTCATCACTTCCACCACGTCGAGATAGAGCGGGTCGCCCGTGGCGCCGGGCTCTTTCGTGCGGTCGAGCACGCAGATGCGCTTCACGCTCTTCGGCAATACGTTCAGCAGATATTTGGGGGAGAACGGACGATAGAGGTGAACCGAAACGACGCCTACCTTTTCGCCTTTGCCGAGCAGATAGTCCACGGTCTCGCGCAGGGTTTCGGTAATGGAGCCCATCGCGATGACGATGTTTTCGGCATCGGCCGCACCATAATACGTGAACGGTTTGTATTCGCGTCCCGTGATTTTGGTGATTTCCTGCATGTATTCGTTCACGATGTCGGGAACGGCATCGTAATACGGATTGCAGGCTTCACGCGCCTGGAAGAATACGTCGGGATTCTGCGCCGTGCCCTTCGTTACCGGATGTTCGGGATTCAACGCGCGGTCGCGGAAACCTTGCAAGGCTTTCATATCCACAAGACCTTTGAGGTCTTCCATGTCGATGGCTTCGATTTTCTGGATTTCGTGCGATGTACGGAATCCGTCGAAGAAATGGCAGAACGGCACGCGGCTCTTGATTGCGGCCAAATGGGCTACGCCGGCCAGATCCATGACCTCCTGCACCGAACCGGAAGCCAAAAAGGCGAAACCGGTCTGACGCGTGGCGTAAATATCGGAATGGTCGCCGAAAATGGACAACGCATGGGCGGCAATCGTACGCGCCGTAACATGGAATACGCCCGGCAACAGTTCGCCCGCAATCTTGTACATGTTCGGGATCATCAGCAACAACCCCTGGGAAGCGGTGTAGGTTGTGGTCAGCGCACCGGCCTGCAACGAACCGTGTACGGCACCGGCCGCACCCGCTTCGGACTGCATTTCCAATACGCGGACCTTGTCTCCGAACATATTCAGACGGCCGGCAGCCGCCCAGTCGTCGATATGCTCCGCCATAGGAGAAGAGGGGGTGATGGGGTAAATGGCCGCCACTTCGCTGAACATAGAAGCGCCGTGCGCCGCGGCTTCATTCCCGTCACAGGTCATGAATTTCTTTTCTTTTGCCATGATTTGATTTATTGTGTTTTTGTTTTATTCCATTTGTTATCGCCCGTTATTGCAACCGGGCTTCCAAGGCGGCGAACACGGTCGCGGCCTTTCTGTTAACGTAAAGG
>CAMWSI010000064.1 GCA_947176875.1 uncultured Bacteroidales bacterium | reverse complement strand
CTAAACCGAAGATATGGGTAAAATCATCGCCATAGCCAATCAGAAAGGCGGGGTAGGCAAAACGACGCCCGCCATTAATCTGAGCGCGGCTTTGGCCGCATTGGAAAAGAAAACGTTGCTTATCGACGCCGACCCGCAGGCCAATGCCACATCGGGTTGCGGCTTCAATCCGGATTCGATCAAGGAAAGCGTTTACGATTGTCTGGTGGAAAGGGTCGATCCCAAGGCGTTGGTATTGAGAACGCAGACAAAAGGATTGTCGCTGTTGCCGTCGCATATCGATTTGGTCGGCGCCGAGTTGGAGCTCGTGGGGTTACCGCAGCGGGAGACCATCTTGCGGAACAGTCTGGCGGACATTAGGGACGATTACGATTTCATCGTCGTGGATTGTTCGCCGTCCTTGGGACTGATAACGACCAACGTGCTGACGGCGGCCGATTCGGTTATCGTACCCGTGCAATGCCAGTATTACGCTTTGGAGGGATTGACGAAACTGCTCAATACGATTCGCATCATACAGAGCCGTTTCAATCCGGGACTGCAACTGGAGGGACTGTTGCTGACGATGTACGATTCGCGTACGCGGCTGTCTAAACAGGTCGTGGAGGAAGTGCGCTCGCATTTTCACCAGCTTGTGTTCGAGACGTTGATTCACAACAACACGAAGTTGGCCGAAGCGCCCAGTCACAGGGAGAATATCCTCGCATACGACATCAACAGCGCAGGGGCCGTCAATTATCTGAATCTGGCGAAAGAGATTTTAACGAAAGAGGAAATGAAACGGGCGGCGGCGGAAGCGGCGGTCGCGCAAAAACAGGGAGATAACATATGAGCGGAAAGAATAAGCGGAATGCGCTGGGGCGCGGTTTGGACGCCTTGTTGGGAGACAGTGGTTTCGGTATCGAACCGGCCGATATGCCGGCCGGCGGAACCGTGTTGCCGCAGAAAGACGACCGGCAAAACCTCCGTCATGCCTATGCGGAGGCGGAACAGAGCGTCATAGGCGCGATAGCGGCCATCGATATAGCGTTGATAGATGTCAATCCGCAGCAACCGCGGACACAGTTCGACGAACAGGCTTTGCAGGAATTGTCGGACTCCATACGCGAACACGGCATCATCCAGCCGCTGACGGTGCGCAAGCACGGAAAACGCTATCAGTTGATTTCGGGGGAACGGCGCTTGCGGGCTTCCAAACAGGCGGGGCTGACCGAAGTGCCGGTATATATCCGTATGGCCAATGAGAACGAGATGCTGGAGATGGGGCTGGTCGAAAATATCCAGCGAGAGGAATTGAATGCGATGGATATAGCGTTGTCGTATCAGGCTTTGGCCGATGCCTACCGATACAGTCAGGAAGAGGTGAGCAAGCGGGTGGGCAAGGACCGCAGTACGGTCACGAACTACATGCGCTTGCTGAAGTTGCCGGCTGAAGTGCAATTGGCGTTGAAGAACAACGATATCAGCATGGGACATGCCCGGGCGTTGCTGGCGGAGGAAAATCCGGAACAACAGGTGGGCTGGGTGCGGCGTATCATGGAAAAAGGTTTGTCGGTACGGGCTGTCGAAGAAGGAATCCGGCAGGGGAAGGCCGGCCGGAAGACCGTGTCCGCCGCCGTTCCGGCTTTGCCGGACTGGTGCGTGGAAGACAGCCGCCGGTTGTCCGAAAAATTGGATACGGCCGTGGAGGTACGCAAGCAGAAAGGTGGAAAAGGCAGTCTGCAGATTCGTTTCTCTTCCGAGAAAGAACTGCAAAAGATATTGAATCTGCTCAATGCTTAGTGTCTTTCGGCTGTCGGCGGCTTTCGTGTGGGCGGTGGCCTGCGTGGCTGTCGCTCCTTTGGGCGCGCAGGACCGTTATGCCGTCGATTGGCAGGAGGTCTGGAATGGCGGCGAAGACATTTCTTTGCAGAGTACGGCTTTCGAGCGAAGCGAAACACCCGTATCCGACGGCATGGCCGATTGGTATGTCGAAAGCGTTTACGCCTGGGCAAGGCCTAAGCGACAGGCACCCGATACGATGCCGCGTCCTAAAAACAAACTGACGGCCAAAGAATGGCGCAAGACGCTGACGTTCGCCGAGCGCAACAGCGGAGCGTTCCGGAGCCGGAAACACGGCGGCGTCCGTTCGCCGGGCATGGCGGCCTTGTGTTCGGCGGTCGTTCCCGGCCTCGGACAGTGCTATAACGCCCAATGGTATAAGCCGCCCGTTATCTATGCCGGCGCGGTCGTCATCGGTTATTTCATCGATTTCAACTGGCGGGAGAAGCGGATTTGCGAACGGGAGATAGACAAACGGTTTTATAATGCGGCCGAAAGCATCCGTAACCCGGATTTGGCCGGAACCACGTACGAAGAATTGTTGCGGTTGCGGAATTACTACGAACAGAATTTCGAATTGACGCTGATCATCGCCGGGGCGGTGTATCTGCTCAATATCATCGATGCGGTCGTTTACGCGCATCTGTTCGATTTCAATGTCTCTTCCAATTTGAGCATGCGGCTGGAGCCTTATGCCGTTCCCAATTTCGACAGGCGTCTTCGGCAGTCGCCGCTGGATATGGGTTTCAGGTTGTGTATGAATTTTTAACGGGTGGTTTTATGGAAAATACGGTGATGCCTTTGCGTATAGCGTTGTTAGGTTATGGACGCATGGGACGGGAGGTGGAGAAAATGGCGTTGGAGAGAGGGCATGAGGTGGTTTGCCGCATAGAGTCCGAACGGGATTTTGCGGCACAGGCCGAAGCTTGGCGTGCGGCGGAGATTGCCATAGAGTTTTCCGTGCCGACGGCTGCTGTTCCGCATATCGAACGTTGTTTGGACGAAGCCAAGCCCATCGTGGTCGGCACCACGGCCTGGCAGCAGGAGGAAGCGCGTTTGCGCGCGCGTTGTGCGGCGCGGGGCGGAGCCGTGGTCGCGGCCGCCAATTTCAGTGTCGGCGTCAATATTTTCCTGCAGCTGATCCGGCGGGCGGCCGCATTATTGCGGTCGCAACCGCAATATGCCGGCCGTATTACGGAGACCCATCATGTCCATAAGTTGGATGCGCCCAGCGGTACGGCCGTGAGTATGAACGCGGCTCTGGAACAGGGCGGTCTGCCGGCCTTGCCGATCGTATCCGAGCGTCGGGGCGAGGTGGTCGGCATTCACGAACTGCTGTTTGAATCGGCGCAGGATTGCATAGAGATCCGGCACGAGGCCAAGTCGCGGGCGGGATTCGCGTTGGGGGCCGTCATGGCGGCCGAATGGCTCCGCGGCCGGAAAGGCTGGTACGGCATGGCCGATGTATTGGGATTTTAAAAGCGGGCGGAGGCATGAAGGAGGTTTTGAACTCAAAAAGGAAACGGATAGTAGCCGGATGGGGCGTGTTTATGGCGGTCTGTATGACTGTCGGTGCGGCCGTGGGACAGACGCTCCCCCCATGGCTGTTGTGGGAAGACCGGGCTGAGCCTGTGGCGCATCGTCCGGCGGTGCCGCTTTTTTCCGCCGACAGCCTATTGGCGCAGATGACGTTGGAAGAGAAAATCGCGCAGATGATGGTGGTGCGTTGCGGGAGCGGCTATGATTCCGCCACGGTGCGGGACATGCAGGTCAAAATCGGGCGTTACGGGTTTGGCGGTCTCTGTTTTTTCAAAGGCAACGCTTGGGATGTCTATCGTGCGGTAAAGGCTTACCAGACGATATCCGAAATTCCGTTGTGGATCAGCATAGACGGCGAATGGGGACCGGCCATGCGGCTGACGGATGTGGCCGCTTTCCCGATGCAGCAGACGTTAGGAGCGATACGGGACACGGTTTGGATAAGCCGTATGGGCGCGGCCGTCGGCTGGCAGTGTCGGCAGTTGGGTATTTCGTGGAATTTCATTCCGGTGTTGGACGTCAATTCCAATCCGCTCAACCCGGTCATTAACATGCGCTCGTTCGGAGAAGACCCGCGTCTGGTGGCGGGGCATGGCGCCGCCTATGCCCGCGGTATGCGTTCGCAGGGGGTGGTGGGATCTCTCAAGCATTTTCCCGGACACGGCGATACGGAAAAGGATTCCCATTATACGTTGCCTGAAATAAAACACGATACGGCTTATATCGACCGTGTGGACTTATTCCCGTTCAAGGTTTTGATGGAACAGGGGGCGGAGGCCGTCATGATCGGGCATCTGCGCGTGCCGGCCGTCGATGCCAAGTTGCCGGCCTCTGTTTCCAAAATCTGGATTAAGGATTATTTGCGCGGCCGTATGGGGTTCAAAGGTCTGACCGTGACCGACGGGATGGAGATGAAGGGCGTGGCCGACGGCGTGAAGTGGGGGAGCGGTGAGGCGGAAGTGCGGGCGGTGGAAGCCGGCGAAGATGTCTTGCTGTTGCCGGCCTCGCCTGAGGCTGCGATAAAGGCCATCTCGCGGGCGGTGCGTTCGGGGCGCATTCCGTTGGCGACCATAGATTCGGCCGTTTACCGTATTTTGAAACTCAAGGCCGGGACGCTGGGGGCGTTCGTCTTGCGCACCGGCGATTCCGCCGGCGTCCGTCCCGTGTCTTACGGCGATTCGGCCGCCCTGTTGCAACAATTGAACAATCCGCAGATACAGGCGTTGCAGAACGAACTTTATGCGCGGGCGCTGACCATAGTGGAAGACGGACGCGGCATCTTGCCGTTGCAGTCCGTCCGTTACCCGGCCAAAGCCTGCATACATATCGGCGACTATGGCGGTCGTGCGGAGACGCGCAAGGCGACCGGCGCGTTGGGGACGGACGGTTTCGGCCGAATGTTGGAGCGTTACGCCGATTTCGACCACTATTATATAGACCGGCAGATGCCGTCGGACAGTCTGCGGACGTTATTGTCACATTTGAATCGTTACGATTTGGCCGTCATAGATTTAGGCGGTACGAGCCCTTATCTGAACCGGCGTTACGGCATTACGGATGCCACACAGCGGCTCATGCAGCAGTTACAGGCATTGCCGGGCGAAACCGTGTTGGCGTCGTTCGCGCCGCCTTATGCGCTGGCGTTATTCGAAAAACTGTCGTTTTCGGCCGTGGTTTGCGGTTATCAGGATGTGCCGGCCGCCCGCACCGCCATGGCGCAGTTGCTGTTCGGCGGTATCGCGGCGCAAGGAAGGTTGCCGGTCAGTGTCGGTACGCGCTACCCGTCGGGAACGGGTCTGACCACAGAAGTCACATCGCTTTCATACGGACTGCCGGAACAGGTCGGTTTCAGCAGTGCGGATTTCCGATTTGTCGATTCGCTCGTGCAGCACGGCATCGATACGGCGGCCTATCCGGGTTGTCAGGTACTGGTGGCCTATAAAGGCAAAGTCATTTACGACAAAAATTTCGGACACTTCACTTATGCGGGGAAACAGCAGGTCGGCGACGACGACCTCTACGACTTGGCCTCGCTGACCAAGGTGCTGGCCACGACGGTCGCCTACATGCAACTTTACGATAGGGGTTTCTATCGCTTGGATCAGACGATTTCACGCGCCGTGCCGCGTCTGTTGCGGACCGACAAGAAGAATATCACGTTTCGCCGGCTGTTGGCCCATGAGTCGGGCCTGAAACCGAGTTTGCTGACGTCGCAACCGGACAGTTATCCGAAGCGTGATTATCTGAGCGGGGAACGTGACGAGGCGTATATCTGGCCTGTGGCGGACAGTTTGTATCTGCATCGCCGCGCCCGTCGCGAGTTGCGTGAGGAGATGGATAAGATGCCGTTGGGGCGTGCGACTTACCAATACAGTGATTTGGGG
>CAMWSI010000063.1 GCA_947176875.1 uncultured Bacteroidales bacterium | reverse complement strand
TCCGGCCGCTCGGCATTTACCGCATGAGCGTGCAGGAACTAAAACAGCATCCTTATCTCGATTACTACCAAGCCAAGGAAATCGTGCGTTTCCGCGAACGCTACGGCGCGTTCCGCACCGCGGCCGACCTTAGAAAAGTAAACCTCATGGATGCGGAGACATACCGCCGTATCGTGCCCTATGTCTCCACCGCGCTCCCGGGTTCAGACGCCGCCGCGGACGTCCCACCCACCGCTCCGGCGACTTCCGTTCCAGCCGCGGACGCTTCGCCGTCCTCTGCTACGCCCGCTTCCGCAAGTCCCGCCGCATCCATCGCGCCTCCGCCGTTCTTTCCCGTCTCCGCCGATACGTCGGCTGTTTCCGCGGATCCGCCATAACTTTGCCCATGCCGCCGCCCCGCGGTATGACCGGCGACGGATACAAATTAAATGCGAAATTTCATTTTTGATCTTATCCGTTACTGCGAATAAAAGTTGTCGGGTAAGAAAAATAACGTACCTTTGTTCTTGAAAACCGCTCGGCTCACCGCCCGGAAAAACGCCGCAAAGCCATGAACGCGATACGGAAAATAGGCCGTTTCTATGTGGACGGATTTAAGGAAATGACGATAGGCAAAACGCTTTGGGTCATTATCTTATGTAAGGTTTTTGTCTTGTTTTTCGTTTTGAGGCTTTTCTTTTTCCCCAACCGCTTGAAAGCCCTGCCGGACTATGAGGCCAAGGGGGCGTTCGTCGCCACCGATTTGGTGCACCGCGCATCCGATGGGCTTGTCGGGTCAGCGCAGGTCAAGGCCACGTCTTCAACTGCCACCCTAACCGACCCAACGTCAGCCCCAATCGCCACCTCCGCTGCCGTCCCAGCCCCAACTGCGGCCCCACCCGTCGGATCACCCGAAACCTTAATCACTCACTAAATATTCAACAATATGGAAAGCATTGATCCCGCTCTGATAGACTGGTCGCGCGCCCAGTTCGCGCTCACGGCCATTTATCACTGGCTGTTCGTGCCGCTCACGCTCGGCCTCTCGTTCATTGTCGCCGTCATGGAAAGCCGTTACGTCCGGACCGGCGACGAATTTTGGGCGCGGACCGCCCGGTTCTGGATGCGGCTTTTCGGCATCAACTTCGCGCTCGGCGTGGCCACCGGTCTGATTCTCGAATTTGAATTCGGCACCAACTGGAGCAACTACTCGTGGTTGGTCGGCGACATCTTCGGCGCGCCTTTGGCCATAGAGGGTATCCTGGCCTTTTTCATGGAATCGACGTTCGTGGCCGTCATGTTTTTCGGCTGGAACAAGGTCGGCAAAAAATTCCATTTGGCTTCCACTTGGCTCACGTGCCTCGGCGCGGCTATCTCGGCTTGGTGGATTCTCGTCGCCAACGCCTGGATGCAGGTGCCGGTGGGCGTGGCGTTCAACCCCGATACGGTCCGTCACGAAATGATGGACTTCTTCGCCGTCGCGTTCTCGCCCGTGGCGGTCTTCAAATTCATCCACTCCATTCTGAGCGGCTGGATTCTGGGCGCGGCTTTCGTCATCGGCGTCAGCGCCTGGTATCTGCTTAAGAAACGCGAGACGGTCTTTGCGCTCAAGAGCATCCGCACCGCGGCCGTCGTCGGGCTGATCGCCACGGTGCTGTCGGCTTGGAGCGGCGATATCTCGGGGCGTCAGATCTCGGAACGGCAACCGATGAAGCTCGCGGCCATGGAGGCGCTTTACGAAGGCGGCGAGGGCATGGATCTGAGCATTGTCGGTATCGTCAATCCCGGCAAGACCTGGTGGGACGATGCGCCGAGCCTCTACGGCGGTCTTTATCTGCCGAAAGGCTTGTCGCTTATGGCCACGCATACCCCCGACGGTTACGTGCCCGGCATCAAGGATATACTCGAAGGCGGCTATCCGTTGCCGGACGGTTCGCCCGCGCTGTCGGCCCGGGAGAAGATTGACCGCGGCCGCCGGGCGGTGCAGGCTTTGGCCGACTACCGGCAAAGCCGGGCGGCGGGCGACGAGACGGCCGCCGTGGAACACCGCCGCATTTTAGATGAGAACATGGCTTATTTCGGCTACGGCTATTTAGACGCACCCGAAGACCTGATTCCGAATGTGCCGCTCAATTATTACGCTTTCCGCGTCATGGTGGGATTGGGGATGTATTTCATCCTGTTCTTCGCGCTGATTCTCTTTTTGACTTGCCGCAAGGACCTCTCGCGTTACAGATGGTTGCTGTACGTGGCCTTGTTCACGATACCGCTCGGCTACCTCGCCGGACAGACGGGCTGGATTGTGGCCGAATGCGGCCGTCAGCCTTGGGCGATACAGGATGTGTTGCCGGTTTCGGCGGCGGTTTCGGACGTGGGCGCGGGGGCGGTCATGACCACGTTTTTCCTGTTCCTCGCCCTGTTCAGCGTCATGCTGGCCGTCGGCATTTCGTTAATGGTCAAGTCGGTCAAGAAAGGACCGGCTATGGTTGAATCGTTAAAAAAGTAAGACTATGGATACCTATGTTTTTTTGCAGCATTACTGGTGGTTTCTCGTTTCCCTTTTGGGCGGGATTTTAGTCTTCCTCCTGTTTGTGCAGGGTTCCAATTCCTTGCTGCTCTGCGTTGGTTCCACGCCCGAAGAGCGGAAACTCATGGTCAACGCCACGGGACGGAAATGGGAGTTCACGTTTACGACGCTCGTCACGTTCGGCGGCGCGTTTTTCGCTTCGTTTCCGTTGTTTTACAGCACGTCGTTCGGCGGTGCGTACTGGCTGTGGATGATTATCCTGTTCACGTTCGTGTTGCAGGCCGTCTCGTACGAGTTTCAGTCCAAGGCCGGCAACCTGCTGGGGCAGAAAACCTATCAGGTCTTTTTGGTCATCAACGGCGTGGTCGGCCCGTTGCTGTTGGGGGGTGCCGTGGCTACATTTTTCACGGGTTCAGGTTTCCATATCGCGAAAGGCCAGCTTACCGACACGATGATGCCCGTCATTAGCCGTTGGGGCAGCGCGGCCCACGGCTTGGAGGCCTTGCTCAATCCCTGGAATGTGGTCTTGGGCTTAGCCGTCTTCTTCCTGGCGCGCGTGCTCGGTTTGCTATATCTGATCCGTCAGGTGCGGCACGAGAACTTGGAGCATCGTTGCCGCAAGGCCCTGCCGGTGCAGAGCCTGCTGTTCGTCGCGCTGTTCGTGGCCTTTGTCGTTTACCTTTTGGTAAAGGACGGTTTCGCCGTCGATCCGGGTACGGGTGTGGTTTATATGGAACCTTACAAATACCTGCATAACTTCCTCGACATGCCGGTGGTAGCCGTGCTGTTCCTTTTCGGTGTGCTGGCCGTGCTGTGGGGCATCGGCAAGACCGTGTTCTGCAAGACCTATCGGGGCGGCATCTGGTTCGCCGGCGTCGGGACGGTTGTGACGGTGCTGGCGCTCTTCCTCTGCGCCGGCTACAACGGTACGGCTTACTATCCGTCCACGTTCGACCTGCAGAGCTCGCTCACGATAGCCAACAGTTGCTCCAGCCTCTTTACGCTCAAGGTCATGGCCTATGCCTCGCTGCTGATACCGTTCGTGCTGGCCTACATCGTCTATGCCTGGCGCGCCATCGACAAGAAGCGCCTCACGATAGAGGAACTGCGCGAAGACGAAGAGGCGTACTAAATGTTTGACCGCAACGATTGGGTGGCCGCCGTCAGCCTATGGCGGCCATCCACAACGAAGCCCGCCGGGAGAGATTCCGACGGGCTTTTGGTTTTGGTTTTGAGTTGACAAGAATGTCTTGTGAGTCGCATTACACATTTATATTGCTAACTCACAAGTTGGATGTTTTTGTTAGTATAGGCATTGTTTTTATGTCAGTGTGGACATGATTCTGTATTTGCGCTTGTTTTTGCTTATACTTTTGTATATTTTGTTTTGATATATCTGTAAGACTAACGACTTCTTTCGCAGAATCCAAGCCGGTTTTTAGCATAGCTAAGTTACAATATCCTATTTCTGCCTGGAATTTGTCTATTAGCAAACTTTCTATTTCATTTGGTTGGCGCCCAGCTTCTTCAATGTCTGATTGCAATAATTCTATTTGCTCATTGTAGAAATTCTTAATGTGAGAGATGTGTACCATCTCTCCGACTTTCACCCCTAACAATACTAGACCTATCCCAGCCTTTACGATATCATTTTTAATGAGGTCTTTTGCGGCGGCGATAGCATCCTTCGTCGATAACTCTGTTAATTTTTTACATGATGGTAAATCTTTGATGGGAATAGATTGCTCGATCATTGCCTTGAAATCAAATAATATTCCATATACTGCGTAAACTTCTATTCCTGTAGGGGTATCTTTGCTCGCATATTTTTCTAGCAGATTTCGATATCGAGATGCAGCAGCCATGTCCATTTCAAAACAATCATCCATCATAGCGATAATATCGTGACAGGTGGTTCGCAACAATGCTACATCTTGTTTGAAAGTACTCCCATACAGATGCGAATATCTTTTCCCAATGCGGTTAATACGTTGTTGCACGTCCTCTTTGGGGGCCCTAATAAGAAAAACACCTTTTATTGCCATATCGAATAATTAAATTAGTTTAATCATTGTAGGATAATTCAAGTAGTACTTGTCTCTTAAACAATATAACGGCAGGTTATTTGTCCGTCCTTAAGAGGAATGCCTTCTACTTATTATACGTTTGCACTCAACAAATATAACACTTTTGTGGGAGAAACCCATCAATCCCCCAACCGAATAGTCGGAGTAGTGATGGCGGTAATCGGGATATTTGTACTAAATTTGCATAGACTTGAACCATGTAAACCGATTAGCCATGCAGAATAGCGATATTGAAATACGGCGTCTGGCTTCCGTGCCGTTCGATCAAGTGGCGGACGCCTTTTTAGCGGCGTTTGCCGATTACGAACTCAAGCTCGATAAAGACACATTGGCGGCTATGCTTAAGCGTCGCGGGGCCAGCATGGAACTGTCGTTTGCCGCATGGGCGCAGGGCCGTATCGTCTCCTTTATCATCAACGGCATCGGCCGTTACAACGGGCGTACCACCGCCTATGACACCGGCACGGGAACCGTCAAGGCCTTCCGGGGGCTTGGCCTGACCGACCGCATTTTCAACCATTCCGTCGATTATCTCGTCAAGGCGGGCGTGGAGGCGTATTTGCTGGAGGTGCTGACGCATAATCTGCCGGCGGTAAAAATATATACCCGACAAGGTTTTGAGATTGTCCGTGAACTTGATTGTTATGCGGGCGACAATGATTTGATAGCCGGAATTTTACAGAAAAAGGCCAATGCAACGGTCAAAATCGGGAAAGTGTCGGTCGAGACCATAGAACGGTATGCCGCCTTTATGGATTTCCGGCCTTCGTGGCAAAATACCTTGGATTCGATAAAACGGAATCCCGAAGCCTTTGTCTGCCTGATGGCTTACGACGGCACCGAACCTGTCGGTTGGGGCGTTTCCGAAACGGCTTATGGCGATCTATCCCTGATGGCGGTGGACTTCCGGCACCGTCGCCGGGGGATAGGGGCGCGCCTGTTGCTTGAACTGGTGAGGGCCAACCAGATTGAGCGCGCCAAAGCGCTTAACGTCGATGACGGGTGCGCGGCCATGAAAGCCTTTCTCACGCAGTCGGGATTCGCGTTGAGCTGCCGGCAATATGAAATGTGTAGGCGTTTGGGTTGCTGAATGGCTCACAAGTTGGGCAAAATCGGCTGAAAATGGCCCAATGATTGGGCCATCGGTGTAAATTCAATATAGAAGTGCAATTTTTGTAGAGAAATCCCAGGTAGATTCATCAGTCGATACAAAA
>CAMWSI010000062.1 GCA_947176875.1 uncultured Bacteroidales bacterium | reverse complement strand
CAACAGACCGGTTTGTTCGTCCATTCCGAAAAAGGCCGTCAGCAGATTTTGCTGAAACGCGGCATTGGCGAGAATATTTTGCGTTACGGTTATTGTGTCTATGGTCCCACGATGATGCCGGAGGCGCATCCGGAAGCCGGCCCGGTCTGGGAGTGGGAGCATGCGCATCTGCCGGAAGTGTTCGACCGCCTGCACGGTAATCTGGATAAACGCGGCCCGGGCGCGTTGCGT
The DNA here is from genome assembly GCA_947176875.1 of uncultured Bacteroidales bacterium. Lineage (GTDB taxonomy): Bacteria > Bacteroidota > Bacteroidia > Bacteroidales > P3 > CAMXAS01. Next base: position 5,592 of record CAMWSI010000062.1, on the reverse strand, counting down.
AAGATTCCGGATGAGGATTTGGCTGAACTCAAAAGCATTTTCGACGTGACGGGCACATCGGAATTATTTGAAAACATCGAACGTCATTCGGCTGAAAAGGCCCGTGAAATGGGACTGGACATGGATGAATATATCCGTAATGTCGAAGAAAGCATGTAATTACCATGAAGTTAGAAGGTAAAAAATTAATATGGAAGGATTATCAGAAGGAAATTCCGGACGATAAGTATTTCTATGTCCGTTCGTGCATCCGTCAGAACATGTTTCCGGCCTCGGAACATCATTTCTTGAAAATCATGCGCGAGGATTTGGAAAAGGATGTTTTCGAGACGGAGCACCATACGACCTGCGGCGGCATCGGTTATCATTGCGACATCATTAAGATCGAGACGATTATGTCGATTGTGGCGCGGCAGTTCGCGCTGATGACGGAAGCCGGTTATAAGAATTATGCCGTTTCGTGCATCACTTCGTTCGGCCTATATACCGAAATCATCCATACGTGGCAGACGTTTCCCGAAATTCTGGCCAAGACGCGGCGTCAGCTCAAGGAAGCCACGGGGCGCGAATTCGAGATACCGGAACACGTGGCCCATGCCAGCGACATCATTTTCAAATTGCGGCACGAAATCGCGGCCAAGGCCAAATATAGGCTGGTCAATAAAAAAACGGGCGAACCGCTTAAGGTGGTGGAACATATCGGTTGCCATTACGCCAAGATGTTTCCGCACAAGGGCGTGGGTGGCGCCGAATACCCGTATGTGTTGGCCGGTATGATAGAGGCCTGGGGCGGTGAAATCGTCGATTATCCCGAACGCCGCCATTGCTGCGGTTTCGGTTTCCGTCAGTATTTCGTCAAGTCGAACCGCGGTTATTCGCTGTCGAACACGCATAAGAAATTCGAATCGATGGAGCCCTACAAGCCCGACATGATCATTACGAACTGTCCGGGTTGTCCGTATTTCATGGACCGTTGGCAGTACGTCATCGCCGAGACCGAAGGCAAAACCTACGGCGAAAACGGCCGCGGCATCCCGGTCTTCACGTACGAGGAAGTGGCCGGTCTGGTCATGGGCTACGACCCTTGGGATTTGGGCTTGCAGGTACATCAAATCGGGCCGGAACCCGTTTTGGACAAAATGGGCATTCCGTACGATCCGGAGGCCAAGTACAAAGGTCTGGATGGACAGGATCTGGGCAAACCGGAATGGCCTCAGAATATTAGATGTTGTTAGAGAAGTATATGGAAATGATGAAAGAAACAGTTGTCATCATAGGCGGAGGTCCGGCCGGTATGGAAGCGGCCCTGAGTCTGGCCGGCCGTGGCTATAAGGTTCATCTGGTTGAGAAGACGAATGCCTTGGGCGGACATCTCGCGCGTTGGGACCGCCTTTTCCCGCAACAGGATCCGGCTCAGGAAATCCTGAACGAACTTGTGAACAGGATACGGGAGGCCGACGATCGTATAGAAGTGGTGTATAACGCCGAGTTGCAATATATCAAACGGCGTATGCGCGGGATGGAGGTCTTATTGAGCAATCAGACGCTCCTTCAGGCGGACGCCGTGCTTGTGGCCTGCGGGTTCGACCTGTTCCGGGCCGAACGTAAGGAAGAGTACGGTTACGGTATTTACGAGAATGTATTGACATCGGCCGATCTGGAACGCAAGTTCAAGGAACATAAAGTGGTCTGTACGGACGGACGGACGCCGGAGAAAGTGGCGTTCGTGCATTGCGTGGGGTCGCGTGATGAAAAGGTGGATCATACGTATTGCTCCAAAGTCTGCTGTGTGACGGCCGTCAAGCAGGCCTGTGAGATCAAGGAGCTCTATCCGGAGGCGGAGGTGTTCAACCTCTATATGGATCTGCGTATGTTCGACCGTTATTTCGAACAGATGTACCATAGGGCGCAGAGCCATTACGGCGTTCATTTCGTGCGCGGCCGCCTTTCCGAGGTGGCGGAGACCGTGGACGGCAAGATACTCATCAAGACGGAAGACACGCTGTTGGGGCGGCCGATGAAACTGACCGTAGATATGCTCGTGCTTATGGTGGGCATGCAGGCGTGTGCCCAGACGGCCGAATTGGCCGAGAAACTGGATTTGAAAGTTTCGGCTTCCGATCATTTTTTCGAGACGAAAGATCTGTTTCTGCGCGGCAATCATACCCATGCGAAGGGCGTCTTCCTGGCCGGTGCCTGCACGGGACCGAAGTCGTTGCCCGATACGTTGCAGGACGCGCGTTCGGCCGCCGAGAGCATACACCGTTACTTAACGGATTAACCCTTAAACAGCCAGACGTTTTATGAAGAATTTCGGCTTTGGTCTGAAAAAAAGCGGGGTCATGGATCTGGATAAGACCGATTGGACGTTGTTGCGGGAAATAGCGGCCGAGGAACCCAGCTTCATGAATTGCTTTTATTGCGGAACCTGTACGGCGACGTGCAGTGCCGGCAAATATACGGGCTTCAACCTGCGTCGTCTGCAACTGCTTGTCAAGCGCGGACAATGGGATGAGGTGGCCGGACGGATTCCCGAATGTATGCTTTGCGGGAAATGCCAGTGGGTCTGTCCCAAGGGGGTGAACACGCGCCATATTGTTATGCTTATAAACAAGAAGCTCCATGCACGAAAGATTTGCTAATGCTTACGACCCGTTCGTAATACCCTATATGATAGGCTTTGTTTTCGTCATAGCCTATCTGATCGTGGCGTTGTGTTTCGTGGTCAAGAGTCTGCCGATGAGCGATAGGAAAAAGATGCTCAAACATCTTTTCAGTTATAAGATTTTCATCACGGTCAAGGACATTTTCGCCGACTGTCTGCTGCACGTCAAAATCTGGAAAAAGAATAAACTGCTGGGCTATATGCATTCCAGCATCGCTTTCGGTTGGTTCATGCTGATAGTCGTGGGGCATATCGAAATCTTTTTCTATGCCCCGCATCGTGTGAACCTGCCTTATTATCCGATATTTTTCCGCTATTTCATGATGGAGACCGAGACGACCGTAGGCGGCAGCGTCTTCTTTTTCCTCATGGACTTTTTCCTGCTCATGGTATTGTCGGGCATCGCCTTGGCCATGATTAAGCGGATCAGGCGGCGTCTGTTCGGCATGAAACGCACCACACGTCTCAAGTGGAACGATCAATTGGGGATGTATGCGCTTTGGTGCATTTTCCCGTTGCGTTTTTTGGCCGAAAGTTTTACCTCGCATATCAGTGGCGGCGGTTTCCTGACGCGCGGCTTCGGTATGATTTTCGACTGGTTCAACCAATTCATGAACAACGATGCGCTGATTCGGCCCACTTGGTGGGCCTATTCCATCGCGCTCATGGTCTTTTTCCTGACGTTGCCGTGGAGCCGTTTCACGCATATCCTGTCGGAAGCCCTGTTGATTTACATGCGGAACGCCGGCATACGCGAGACTTCCAAAAACAATGGTTATGCCAGTGTTGAAATCTATTCGTGCTCACGTTGCGGCCTGTGTCTTGACCCCTGTCAGATGGTTTCCGGCGCTTCGTTGCGGCAGATGGCGTCGGTGGAATTCACGCGCAATATCCGTTGGGGGCAAACGACGCAGGCCTTGGAGGCGGCGTCCTATTGCCTGATGTGTAACCGTTGCGTACAGGCCTGTCCGGTCGGTGTCAATTCCGTGCAGTTGAAATTAAACCTGAAAGGGGCGGACGTCTCTTACCGCTATCCGCACCGTTACGATTATGTGGAGTCGGAAGCGGCTCCAAGCCCCTTGGCCACCACCTCTGCCTGGGCGGATATTCTGCAAGGCGAGGCCGTGACGGCGGAAACGGCCGGCGTTTCGGCCGCCGGAGCGGGGAAACCGGAAGTCGTGTATTTTGCCGGTTGTATGAGCCATCTGACCCCCAGGATAGAACAGTCCATGGTGCGGATTTTCGAGGCGGCCGGAGTCCGTTATACGTTTTTGGACGAGGACGGAGGGATTTGTTGCGGCCGCCCCCTCATGCTCGCGGGGGACCGGACGGGCGGCGAGCAACTCGTGGTCAAGAATACCGAAGCCATTTTGGCGACAGGGGCGCAGATATTGGTCTGCTCGTGTCCGATTTGCTACAAGATATTCAAGGATACCTACAAGCTGGAAGGGGTGCGCGTATTGCACCATACCGAATATCTGCTGCAATTGCTCGAAGCGGGACGGATTACGGTCCGGAAAAGCGCGGAAACGGGCGTGTTCCACGATCCATGCGAATTGGGGCGGCATTCGGGAATTTACCGTCAGCCGCGCGACATTCTGTATCGCGTGCTGAATCTGCATACGACCCCCTACGAAGGCAAGGATGCCTTGTGTTGCGGTCACAGCATCGCGGCAGAGGGTATGCCTTACAAGAAACGCCGCATGATAGCCAAGGATGCGTTGCGGAAGATGACGGAAAACCCCGTGGACGTATTGGTGACCGCCTGTCCTTCGTGCAAACGGGCGTTTGCGGAGATAGGTACGACGCGTATAAAGGATATAGCGGAAATCGTCAGCGAACAATTGGTATGCCCGCACCTCGCGGCGCAACCTAAAAAATAAGACTATGGACCAGAATAAAGCGAAGAGAAGCAAGGCGGCCGCCGCCAAGGCGCAGGCCAAGGCCATGACCGCCCACGGCAAGGTGCCCAAGATTTTCGTCTTGGATACGAACGTGTTGTTGCACGACCACAAATCGATTTACAAGTTTCAGGAAAACGACCTCGTGTTGCCGCTTACCACGTTGGAGGAACTGGACAAGTTTAAGAAAGGCAACGAGCAGATCAACTACAACGCGCGGGAAATCATGCGCGCCATCGACAAACTATCCGGAAAGGGCGTTTTCGACGGCGGCGTATCGCTTGGAAAGGAATTGGGACATCTGCGTGTGGTAATGAGCAAGGGCATGACGCCCGAAATGAAAGCCGGATTGCTGGAAGATACGCCCGACCATCGCATCTTGTCGGTCGCGTTGCAGGTCAAGCAGGAAAATCCGAACCGTACCGTCGTGTTGGTATCCAAGGATGTGAATCTGCGGATGAAGGCCAAGGCGTTCGGTATGCCGGCCGACGACTATCTGTTCGACAAGTCGTCGGAAGAGACCGGATTCGAACGTCGTCGGCTCAAAAGTGTTCGGGTGCCGGAGGATGTCTTGGCCAAACTGTTCGAGACCGGTAGTTTGAGCCCCAAGGATATCAAGGCCAAGCCGGGTTTGAACGAGTATTTCACGTTGCGGACCGAAACGGCGGAGGCACCGGTCGTGTTCCGGGCTTCGACCAATCGTATCGAGTATGTCAAGAAGCAATACGTGAGCGGTATAGAGTCGCGTAACGACGAACAGGCGTTTGCGTTGGACGCGCTCATGGATCCGAACATACCGGTGGTGGCCTTGACGGGTATGGCCGGTACCGGCAAGACGCTTTTGGCTTTGGCCGCCGCCATTGCGCAGGCACAGGATTATAAGTCCATTCTTATTTCGCGTCCCGTTATTCCGTTGCAGAATCAGGACATGGGCTTTTTGCCCGGCGATGTGAACGAAAAACTGGCGCCCTCTATGCTGCCGCTTTTCGACAATCTGGCCGTATTGAAGAACAAGACCAAAATCAG
>CAMWSI010000061.1 GCA_947176875.1 uncultured Bacteroidales bacterium | reverse complement strand
GGATTAAGTTACGGAGCTATGACTCGCTGAATTTTCTGGAATACAAATTTTACGATAAAAGCGGCGAGGAAATTCAGTTATGATCCTGACGGCTCAACGTGATATAAGTCTGATCGACTTGCTCTTGGAGGCCTTTCCGGACAGCAACCGCACGCGTCTTAAAAAGGCGGTCCGTCTGGGATGCGTCGCGAGCGGAGACGGTGCGCTGATGAAACATGCGGAGGCGATGTTGCATAAAGGCGAACACGTGACGTTCAAGAAATATCAGGCTCGGGAACTCTACCGTGAGAAGGCGCCGTTCCGGATTTTATTCGAGGACGAGGATGTGATGGTGGTTTTCAAGCCGGCCGGCATCCTGACTTCGGGGCGGACAACGGAAAAGGTGCGTTCGATGTTCGGCATCGTGAATAGTTATGTGTTGCAGAAGACGCGGCATCGGCAGCGGGCCTATACGGTACACCGGCTCGACCGCGAGGTGTGCGGGCTGTTGATGTTCACGAAAAACGAAGAGAGCAAGACGTTTTTGCAGGACCACTGGAAAGAGGTGGAGAAGAAATACTATGCGTTGGTGGAGGGCCGGCCGGAAAAGGCGGCGGGCACGTGCGGGTCGTTTTTGAAAGAGAACGCGCGGCAGGTCATGTATTCGGTGCGGCAGGAAGAGCCCGGCGCGAAATGGGCGGTGACGCATTACAGAACCTTGCGGTACAATGAGGAGGACGATACGACGTTGCTGGAAGTCCGTTTGGAAACGGGGCGCAAGAATCAGATCCGCGTGCATCTTTCCGACCTGGGTTGCCCGATAGTGGGCGACCGCAAGTACGGCGCGGACGATAGCGTGAAGCGGCAGATACACCTCATGGCGTACTCGCTCGAATTTCCGCATCCGCGGACGGGACGACGCGAGAAAGTGGAAATCAATCTGCCGCGCGGGTTTATGTGTCGGGCGGTTACGGAATAACGGGCGCGGCGGTGATTCGGCGGTGTCCGGCGGCCGATGGAAAACCGCTCCGCGCGGCCGATAAAAATACGACGGTATGGATCAGGAAGCGGAAAAAAAGTTAAGGGCGGAGATAGCCGATAAGGTAAAGCAATACTATGAATTGCGTTTCGCTTCGGCGTCGGCAGACCCGAATCCCGTGCATTATGCGGGGCGGGTGTTCGACGAAAAGGAATTGCAGTATGCCGTGGAGGCGTCTTTGGATTTTTATCTGACCGAGAGCCGTTTCGCGCGCGAATTCGAGCGCCGTTTCATGGAATTTACGGGTTCCAAACATGCGTTTATCGTCAATTCCGGTTCTTCGGCCAATCTGCTGGCCTTAACGGCGCTCACTTCGCCCTTGCTGGGCGATAAGGCCCTGCGCCGCGGTGACGAAGTGATTACGGTGGCGGCCGGTTTTCCGACCACGGTCAATCCCATTCTGCAAAACGGGCTCGTACCGGTGTTCGTCGATGTGGAAACCGGTACTTACAACGCCCTGCCGGAACAGATCGAGGCGGCGGTAGGGCCTCGTTCGCGCGCCATCATGCTGGCGCATACGCTCGGCAACCCGATGGATTTGGATGCCGTGTGCCGCATTGCCGAAAAACACAACCTGTATTTTGTGGAAGACTGTTGCGATGCCTTGGGTTCGACCTATCGAGGCCGGAACGTCGGCACGTTCGGCCATATCGCGTCCTATTCTTTCTATCCGGCGCACCATATCACGATGGGCGAGGGCGGCGCCGTCTGCACGGATTCGCCGGTATTGGCCAGAGCCGTGCGCGCGTTGCGCGACTGGGGGCGTGACTGCTATTGCAAGGGCGGCGAGAACGGCCGTTGCGGCAGTCGCTATACGCGACAATACGGCGAACTGCCGTTGGGTTACGACCACAAATACGTCTATTCGCATATCGGCTATAATCTCAAAGTGACCGATATGCAGGCGGCCGTCGGCGTCGCGCAAATGGAAAAACTGCCCGGTTTCATCGAGAAGAGAAAAGCCAATTTCCGTCGTTGGGAAGCGGGCTTCAGGGCTTGGGAAGACCAGTTTATCCTGCCTTACGCCACGCCCGGTTCCGATCCGGCCTGGTTCGCCTATCCGGTCACGGTACGCGGGGAGGCGGGTTTCACGCGCACGCAACTGACCGACTATCTGCAAGGCAAGGGTGTGGAGACGCGCAACCTTTTCGGCGGCAACCTGTTGCGTCAGCCGGCATACCTGTCGATTGAAAAACGGGTGGTCGGCGACCTGCGCAATACCGACCAAATCATGAACGCCACGTTCTTTCTCGGTACGTATCCGGGCTTGACCGAGGCGCAGATTGCCTATGTTTTGCAACAGATAGAGACGTTTATAAACAGATAGTGAACCGGCGCCGCTTCGGAAGCGGTGTCCGCTAAAGCGAAATACAGATAGCGTTGTTAAAATCCTGACGTGATGAAAGCAGTACTCTTGGCCGGCGGCCTCGGCACGCGCCTTTCGGAAGAAACCGATGTGCGGCCCAAACCGATGGTGGAAATCGGCGGCAAACCGATTCTCTGGCATATCATGAAGATTTATTCGGCTTACGGCATCAACGAGTTCATCGTCTGTTGCGGTTACAAGGCCTATATGATCAAGCAGTATTTCGCCGATTATTATCTGCATCAGGCCGACCTGACCGTCGATTTGCGCAACAACGGCATGGAGATTCATCATTCCCACGCCGAACCGTGGAAAATCACGCTTGTGGATACGGGTTTGAATACAATGACGGGCGGCCGACTCAGACGCATCAGGGATTATCTTACCCCCGACGAACCGTTTTTGATGACATACGGCGACGGCGTGGCCGATATCCGCATAGACGAATTGATCAGGTTCCACCGTGCGCAGAAAAAACTGGCCACCGTGACCGTCGTGCAGCCGTCGGGGCGGTTCGGCGCCATCACGTTCAACGCGCAGGATGAGGTCAAGGTCTTTTCATTTCAGGAGAAACCCAAGGGCGACAGCAGTTGGATAAACGGCGGCTTCTTCGTGCTTGAACCCAAGGTGTTGGATTATATCGACGGCGACGATACGATATGGGAACGCAAGCCGTTGGAGACCTTGGCGGCCGAGGGGGAACTCGTGGCCTATCGCCACGGCGGTTTTTGGCGACCCATGGACACGCAGCGCGAGAAGCGCGAATTGGAGGGAATGTGGGAAAGCGGCTCTGCCCCCTGGAAAGTTTGGTAAAAACGTTTGCGGACGCGCTTGGCGGCCCTGTCGGTCGCCGGTTTCCGGTTGCGGCTTCGGGTACGTTCTTTCGCCCCGACGCCATCTATCGTCCGTAGGCATTTTGGGGATAGCGAATGAATGACAGATATGTTTGGAGATTTCTATAGCGGTAAGCGTGTGCTTGTAACGGGACACACGGGCTTCAAGGGCAGTTGGCTCTCGGTTTGGCTGCACGAAATGGGTGCGGAGGTCATAGGCGTTTCGCTTGACCCGCAGACCGACCGCGACAACTATGTGCTGTCCGGCATAGGCCGCCGCATCGCGGCCGACGAACGGGCCGACATACGCGACGGGGAACGCATAAAGGCGCTCTTTGCCAAATACCGTCCCGAAATCGTCTTCCATTTGGCCGCCCAACCTCTGGTGCGGCTTTCTTACGATATACCGGCCGAGACTTATGCGACCAACGTCATGGGGACAATCAACGTGATGGAGGCCGTACGCGCGACGCCGGAAGTGAAGGTCGCCGTCATGATTACGACCGATAAGTGCTACGAAAACAAGGAACAGATATGGGCTTACCGCGAGAATGAGTCGATGGGCGGCTACGACCCTTACAGCAGTAGCAAGGGGGCGGCCGAAATCGCCATCAGCAGTTGGCGTCGCAGTTTCTTCAACCCCGAACGTTACGAACAGCACGGCCAAAGCATCGCCAGTGTCCGCGCCGGCAACGTCATAGGTGGCGGAGACTGGGCGCGGGATCGCATTATTCCCGACTGTATCCGCGCTTTGGAGGCCGGAGAGCCGGTCGGCATCCGCAGTCCAAAGGCTATCCGTCCGTGGCAGCATGTGTTGGAGCCCTTGGGCGGTTATCTGCTGTTGGCCATGAAGATGTGGGAAGAGCCCACGCGCTACTGCGAGGGCTGGAACTTCGGCCCCGAACCTTCCGGCGCGATGCCCGTTTGGGAGGTGGCCGAGGCCGTTGTGAAAGCCTATGGAAAAGGCATGCTGCAAGATTTGTCAAAGCCCGATGCCGTGCACGAAGCCCAACTGTTGATGCTCGACATCAGCAAGGCGCGTTACCGTTTGGGCTGGCGCCCCCGTCTTAACATGGCGCAGACGATAGACCTCACCGTAGATTGGTACAAGCGTTACCGTGGGACCGACGTTTACGGGCTTTGCGTCGAACAGATAGACAAATATATACATATCTGAAATGAAGAAAATCCTGCTCACCGGCGGTAGCGGTTTCATAGGACGGAACCTGCGGGAAAGTTTCCTTTCCCAAACTTATGAATTGCATGCGCCCTCGCACGCGGAGCTGGATTTGTCGGACACCGACAGCGCGGACGCCTATTTCGCGCGCCACCGCTTCGACGCTGTCATTCACGCGGCCGTGAAGCCGGGACATCGGAACGCACCCGATTTGAACGATATTTTCTATACGAACAACCGGATATTCTTCAATCTGATACGTCATGCCGACCGTTGCGGCCGTATCCTCAATCTCGGTTCGGGCGCGATTTACGACATGCGGCATTACGAACCGATGATGAAAGAGACGTACGCCTTTACGCATGTGCCGGCCGACGAACACGGCTACAACAAATACGTCTGCGGTAAGTATATGGAAAACTGCCCGGAAGACATCGTCGATTTGCGGATTTTCGGTATTTTCGGCCAGTACGAGGATTATGCGATACGGTTTATCTCGAACGCCATCTGCAAGACCTTGTTTGATTTGCCCGTGACGCTGCGGCAGGACAGGGCGTTCAGTTATATATACGCGCCTGACCTCGCGCCGGTTTTAGCGTGGTTCATCGAAAACAAGCCGAAATACAAGGCTTACAACGTCACGCCCGACGAACCGGTTTCGTTGGCGGACTTGGCGCGTATGGTCGTGAAACTGTCGGGTAAGGATTTGCCGATACGGATAGCGGCTCCGGGCGAGGGACTGCCCTATACGGGCGGCAACGCGCGTCTGCGCGCCGAGATGGGCGACTCCCTGCGGTTCACGCCTCTGGACGAGGCCGTGGCGCAGCTTTACGTTTGGTATGCTTCCGTAAGGGACACTTTGGATAGAAATTGTTTATTGTACGATAAATGAGAGCGAGCGATTATATTTTCAAAAGGCTGAGGGAAGTCTATGGCGTGGAGCGCGTGTTCATGATTACGGGCGGCGGCGCCATGCACCTGAACGATGCCGTGTATCAGAGCGGTCTGGCTTATACCTGTTGCCACCACGAGCAGGCTTGCGCCATAGCGGCCGAGGGTTATGTGCGGGCGGGGAAAAAGCTGGGCGTTGTCAATATCACGACGGGGCCGGGCGGCCTGAACACGCTGACGGGCGTCATGGGGCAGTGGACGGATTCGGTGCCTGTGTTATACATATCCGGACAGGTCAAGCAATCGACCACGATTTCAGCGTGTCCGGATTTGCCGTTGCGGCAGTTGGGCGACCAGGAGGTGGATATCATATCGGTGGTGAAGCCGCTGACGAAATACGCGCGGCAAATCCGCAGGGCGGAAGACGTGAAGCGGATTCTGGACGAGGCGGTGCAGACCGCCCTGTCAGGCCGCCCCGGCCCGGTGTGGATAGACGTACCGATGGATATACAAGGTGCGGAAATCGACGAAAACGCTTTGCCCGAATTGCCTGCGGAGATTACGGCGGCCTTGCAGGTCAGGAAG
>CAMWSI010000060.1 GCA_947176875.1 uncultured Bacteroidales bacterium | reverse complement strand
GAGTGTCCGGGCGCATGGCGGTTCGGGAAGATATACCTCCCATTGGTCGGCGGAAAATCGCGAGGCGGGCGAAGCGCCCGGGTTTGAAACGAATGCCGATGGTCCGACCGCCACGTTGCGTTTTTACGCGCGTTGCGTCGTGCATGTGGATGTGGTTGATTTCGAGGCCCGTGCCACGCGTCGTTTTTCGGATACCGTTCGGTTTATGGAGGCTACGACGGCCACGGTCGAAATAGCGGATCTCAATTCGGGATCGTCTTGCGAGCAAACCGAAATGCGTTTTGCGGCCAAGAGCGAAAATGGCGGCGATAATCCGCAGTACAGGTGGTTTGTCAATGACGAGGAGATTTGTTCGGGCGATTCGGTTTATTCGACTTATCAACTTAAGGTGGGCGATCGCCTGCATTGCGTTCTGACGAGCGACAAGCAATGTGTCAGGAATACGACGGCGACTTCGGCCGCAATCTACCCCCGCATCGTATATCCGGGTTACATGACGGCTTTGCCGTCTTTCGGTTCGGACGTTATCAACGCGGCCTGCGGCGATTCGCTCTCGTTGGGCGTATTGCACCGGCATACAGGCAACCGTTTCCGTCTGCGTTGGTTCCGCAACGAGACGGAAGTCGTAGCCGACCGTTATGTGGAACACGAACAGATGACGGACAACGAAAGTGTCATGGACTATACGACGGTGGCGCGCGGCGGGTACTATGATTTCTATCGGGCCGTGATTACCGAAAGCGACCGGGCCTGTCTCATAGACGACTCGCTCGTAACGATGGCGATGTATCCGCGTCTGGCGCCTCTGCAACCGGCGCAGGCCGGTCCGGTTTACGTGCATCCCGATGATGCGGCCGGCGTATGTACGGGGCGGTCGTTCATGGTCTATGCGCGCGACGTGCGTTATTTGCCGTCCGTGTTCCGTCTGGTCTGGTATGTGAAGAAACCTGACGGACAGGCTGAGGCGAAAGGGTATTACGCCACGCCGGGCTTTAACGATAACGAAGCCTATGGCCGTAACCTCGGCGCCTCGTCCGAATTCGGCGCAGGAGAGATATATTACCGGGTACAGAACTGGATCTTGAAAGGATTCCCGTTCTCTTTATCGGCGGGTACGGAAGTAACCGCCGGAGACAGCGTGTATTATCGTTTGGAAACATCGGGCGATTGCGCGTCGTCGGTCGATGTGTCCTCGGCGCGTTTTGTCGTGAAGACGGAACCGACGGTAGATGCGACGATAGCGCCTTTGTTCGTACATGATAAGGGATTCTCCGAATATTGCGAGGGGACGTCCGCCCGTTTTTATCCCGAGACGCCATCGTCCGACGAAATCCATTATACATGGTTTGTCGGAGGCGAACAAATCAGCGGCGTGTATCCCGACCGGATTTCCGGCGACACGTTGATGACGCCGATATATAATGGTCTGGAAATAAAATTGCGTGCCTACAGTTCGCAAAAGTGTCTGAGTCCGAATGTTTCGCGTACCTCGTTCGCGACAGAGACGGTCAAGGGCATGTTCAACGGCTTCAGGACCGTGACCACGAAAGACACGATGATTTGTTCGGAAGCCCCCGTGACCTTGTGGGCGGTGGGTACGCCATACAAAGGGGACGGATATCCTTCGGTAACGCCGACGGCCGGCATACCCGAATGGTTGCCGAATTACGAAGGCGAAGTGACGGCCGAATGGGCGGAGAGCCGGGCGGCCGCGTTGGCCGGCCGTTTTATCCATACGGGGCTTTTGTTTGAGACGTCCGTCGATTCGGCCCGCTTCGGCGACCGCCGCGGCGACTTGCAAAAGGATTCGGCCGTGGTGGGGGCGCAGACGTTCGTGGTGCGGCTCACAACCCCCAACGGCTGTGTGGGCTATGATTCGGTTCGCGTCACGGTGGGTTACCGCCGGACGCCCTCCGTGGTGGTGGTGCCGGAACCGGCTTTCCCGTGGTGTGAGGGTGTTGAAGGTCCTTATTTGAAATTGAACGGTGAGTTTTGGGGACAGAATCCGGAAATATTCATCCATGCCGGCGAGGCATGGTATCCGATAAGCCGGCCGGACAGCGTACCTTATGCGCCTGCATTATACAAACGAGGTGTGCCGTTACAGGCGGCTCTTTTGAGCAGTATGCGGTCGTGTCAAGACGTAAGGGAAGCTTATTCCGAGGCAATGCCGTTGGGTTTGCGTGGGGTGACGCAGGCTTGGATCCGTCAGGGGGACGGTGCGCCCCAAGGAAATCAGGAACCGGTGGTTTGTGCCGGTGATGAATTGAGACTGGAGGGCTTCGGTAGCACGATGGAGGAATTGCAGGCTTTGTCGGGTATGCAGTTGTCGGTGGACGAAATCATAGCCCGTGTCAAGGGGGGATACGAATACCGGTGGATAGACAGAAAGACGGGTACGGTCGTTTCCACGGGCGGCATGTTGGAAACGCCGCTTGAGGAATCCCGGATTTATGATTTGCATGTACAGGATACGGGACATCGTTGTCCGGTCGCTATCGGTTCAGCCGATGTGAAGATGGCCGTAAGGACGGGTGTCAGTCTTAGGTTCGCCGATGCCAAATCCGGTAAGGAAATGCCGTTCGGCATTTGTGAGGGCAGTATGGCCACGCAGTTGGTCTGGCGCGCGTTTCCGCAGAATTTTTCGGGAAAGGCGTATATGGGTTTTTCCATTATGACGGCGGAGTCGGATTATCAAAAAGCACGTCAGAGTTGGATTGTCGATAAGGAAGATTCGGTCATGCAGGCTTGGTTCTTTCCCGGCGACAGGTTGGTATATGCTTATTTTCACGATACGCTTTCGTGCAGTGGAGAACCGTATGTGATGGATTCTTTGGATTTGCGGACGGGGCGGCCGGTTTCCGAAACTTTCAGGGCGGATCCCGACACTTTGTTATGTCAGTCGGCGTCCGTGCGGTTGCGGGTAGAAGGTGCGCGGAGGAAAACGACGGATATGCCGGACGGTTCACCTTCACTCAAGGCGTTTTTGAAGGCACAGGGCGTGCCGGGAGCAACCGATTTGCCCGATGACGGGGTGGCGGAAACGGGCAGTCTGTCTCCGGATGCGGCGATGGCTTACTGGTGGCCGCAGAACGGCTTGATCGATGCGGCGGAGCGGACATCGTTGTCGCCTTTGGTTTCGCCGGACGACAAGACGATATATCGAGTGTGGGCCTATAACGAATACGGTTGCATCCAGACCGACTCGGTGCGTGTGGAGCGTTTCGACGCGTCGGACATGACGTTCAAGCTCGTGCTGCGGGCAGCCGATACGTTGCTTTGCGATACGGACAGTCTGACGTTTTCGCTCGACCGCTACGAAAGCAGTGTCTTGACGATATTCGACTCCATTGTATGGAAACGGGTGCCGGCAGGCGGTTCGCATGCGGCCGGCCCGGATGTGCTGGCCGTGAATACGGAGCGGATTCATGCGGGCGTGGCGCACGGCGATACGGTGTATGCGGAGGGTTTTGTAAGCGGTGACGGCTTGTGCGAGAAGATACAGGCGGCGTGGTACACGTCCAACAAGATAGCGGTAAAGAGTTACCGGCGGCCGGCTTTATCGTTGGTTCAAGTGGAATCGGCGGCATGCGCCGATTCAGTGCTCGAACTGCGGGCGACGGCCGATGCCGCATTCGTGCAGTGGTTGCGTGTGGAATCGCCCGATAGAGGCTACGAGGTATTGGAACGCGGACCCACCGATGAGAAAACGGCTTGGGCAAAAGTGCGTACGTTCAAGGATTTCGTGCCGAGAGCCACGGCTTACGACCATCCGGCCTGCGTCGCGTTCGACAGCATTCCCGTAACGGTATTGCAGACGCTTGATACGTTGCAGATCGTGCTGACCGCTCCGCAGGTAATTTGCGACGGCGATCCCGTAGAGATAAACGTGGCCGATAGGCGGCATGTGGAGACTTGGCAGTGGCGACTCAACGGAGCTTATATGACTTATGAGGATTTTGATTCCGAACCGGTCATGTCGGATTTTCTGCTCGGAAAATTGGAACGGTTCAGCGGATCGTTCAAAACAGGAGACCGTATCTGGGCGGAGGGAACCACAACGGCGCGTTGCGTCTATAATCCGGTGGCGATGTCGGATACGGTCATCATAGAACGCGGCAGTTCACCGGTTCTGACGTGGATGGAGCCGGTCGAGGTAACGGAGGGCGAAGGCGTACGGCTTCTGCAGGCTTGTGCCGGGGATGTATTGGCCGTCCGGTTGCATCTTTCGTTGGCCGATACGCTTTATGCCGTATGGTATGAAGGCAGCCTCGGCACAGGTTTGCCGCTTATGCCGGCGGGTACGGACGATGCGGGTAAGGTTTATGAACTGACGGTGGCTTATCCGTCTGTGGCGGGCGCGGACGCTTCGGCCGTTTTACGGCTGGGGGCGACACACGATGGGTGTTTTGTAGAAGACAGTCTGCGGCTCGTAGGGCGGCCGCACGATACATTGTCGCTTGAGGCGGCGGTTTCCGTGGCTTCGGTCTGCGAGGGCGAGGAGGTGCATTACGGCCTGATCCGGCATACGCATATGGATTCGGTAGTCTGGTATGTGAACGGTTCGGCGGTCTTCGCGGGCCGTCTGCCTGCCGCGGTGGAATATGTTTACCGGCCGGCGCCGGGCGACCGTGTTTGGGCGGAGGGTTATAATGTTCTCAATCCGTGTGCGGTGAATAACGGCATGCGTTCCAACGAACTGACCGTCGAGGTCTTGTCGGGGGGCGGAACGGCCGCCGCGGTGGATGCGGTCCTGACGGTTTCGGCCGATTCGGTCTGCGGGGCGGGTACGCCGACGTACACGGTAAGCGGCCGCGGCTTCGACAGTGTGTATTGGTATGCGAATGGCGTGTTGAGTGCCGTAACCGATCTTTTGGGCGACGTGACGTCGGCGCCGGAGGTGCGGACGGCCGCGTGGAAGCGGGTGCCGCGTGCGGCGGCCGAGGGTGCGGACAGCGTCTATGCGGTGGCGGTGCGGCGCGATCGGATTTGTGTGCCGCGCGACAGCCGGCGTACGGATGCGGTATCGGTGTATAGGCGCGAGATGCCGGAAGTGCGCATCGCGCCGCGCGACACAACGGTGCCCTCTGGCGACGATCTGACGTTGCAGGCGTCCGGTGCCACGGCTTACGTCTGGTGGACGGATGCGGAATACGGAATTGCCGGTACGGAGGCCGTGTTTACGCTGACGGTCGCCGACGATACGGTTTCGGTTTATGTCATGGGATATGAGCCGGCTTACGGCCCCGACAGTCTGGCCGGCGGTCAAACGGTTGCCCCTTTGCCCGAGGCTTACGGCGACTTCGGCTGTCGCGCTTACGACAGTGTCTGTGTGCGGCCGGGTGCGGCGCGTCGGGATGACGGATCGGTCGTGTTCGTACCCAATGCGGTGCTGCTCAATTCCGCCCGTCCCGCCGACCGGGTGTTCAAAGTGTTCGGCGAGGAAGTGGCGTCGGTTCACATGCGGATATACAACAACGGCGGCGATCTGGTCTTCGAGAAGACGGGCGCCGATCCGGTATGGAAACCCGTTGACGTGATACCGGGCAATTATACTTACCGGTTGGTCGTTACGTTGAAGAACGGCCTGGAAGTGAAGAAAAACGGTTGGGTTTCGGTTTTGGAATAAAGGAGAGCGGGCGAGATGGCATTGAAAAGGGGAAGAGGCCGTATAATGGCGGCGGTTCGGAGAATGGTGTTTTTCGCCGGGGCGGCCGTCTGGCCGGCCACCTCCGTTTATGCCCAGCAGGACAGTCCGCTTTCCGCCAACTTCGACCTGCCGGTCCTTTCCAATCCGGCGCGGGCCGGTCTCGGCGGCGAGACGTTTCACGATTACGGATCGGATCACGCGTTCAATCTCAATTACAAATCCCAGATG
>CAMWSI010000059.1 GCA_947176875.1 uncultured Bacteroidales bacterium | reverse complement strand
TACGCCAAGCGGTATGTCGTGCTGGACTTTTTGGCACCCTGGCGCCCGTGGTGTCTCCAGGGGATGCCGGAACTGAAACGGTATTATGACAAGTACAGTCGTAAGGCGACGTTTATCGGCATTGCGTGCCGCGACCGTCTGGACAAGGTGCAGGCTTTGGTCAAGACGGAAAAGTTGCCTTGGATTTCGGTCATGAACGGCGAGGGGGACAACGATGTTTCGTTTCTGTACGGCGTGAGTGCTTATCCGACCAAGATTATCTTGAAGCCGGGGCTTAAAGTGGAAAAGGTCGTATTGGGAGAAGATCCGGTGTTCTACGAGACGTTGGACGCGCTGATGCGGTAAACTGCAAGCGTATTGAATGGCCGCCAAGGGCCCGGCTAAAACGGTTTCCAGTATAAAGTCGCTTCCGGAAGCGGACTGCAGACCGTGAGCCGGTAGTCTTTCTCTTGGTGTCGTAAAAGTAACGTATTGAAATATAGGGTGCGGGCTTCGTAAGAAGCCCGCACTTTTTGGTAGTCGTTTTGGGCATCGGTACCGTCGAATTGCAGCGTGTAATGCGACAGGCCTTGGGCGAGTCCGCAACCGATGTATTTGTATAGGCTTTCCTTGCAGGTCCAAAGAAAGACGAAGACCTGCGGACGTTCTGCGGCCGGCCGGGCATTCAGGAACGCCCGTTCTTCGGGACTGAAAAAGCGTTCGGACAGCCGTTTCCAATGGCGGCCGTCGTTGCATTCTATGTCAAGGCCGACCGGCTGTTTGCTGATGGCCAACGCCCCGCCCGAACCGCTATGCGACAGGTTGAAATGAAGCGGGTGGTCCGCGCCAAGATGCGGTTTGCCATGCGGGCCGTATTGCAGGGGGGGTAACGTGCCGAGCCCTTGTTCCGTACAGGCGGTTTGCAGTTGCTGTCTCGCCCAGTCGTGTACGGCCTTGCGCAAGGTGGAGGAGGTGGCGCTCCGGGAACCGCTTGTCGGCTCAGTCGAATCTAAAGCCGAATCCGTCGTGGATTTTATATCGAAAAAACGATAGTATATCTGTAAATCAGGTGTTTGTTTGCTGTCTTGCAAGGCGGCCGGCGGGTCGTGCGGTGTCCGGTCGGCTTGGGCAAAGGTTTCCGTAGGCTCGTTTTCTGTCTTGAAATAGTCGAATACCAAACGGGCGTTGGCCGCGCCGATGGCGGCGGTCAGTTCTTCGAGCGGGGTTTGGCGAATCTGTTTGACCGATTTGAATTGCCGCAACAGTGTTTGTGCCGTCTCCCGGCCTATGCCTTTGATTTCGGTCAATTCGGTCTTGACCACGCCTTTCACATGGCGTTTGCGGTAGTGCGTGATGCCGAAGCGGTGCGCCTCGTCACGCAGCAACTGGATATGTTTGAGGACTTCCGACTTCTTGTCCAGCAACAGTGGGTAAGGGTCGCCCACCTTGTAGATTTCCTCCAGATTTTCGGCTATGCCGATTAAGAAGATACGGCGTTCCAACCCTAAACGGCTCAATACCTTGTAGGCGGAGGAAAGCTGTCCTTTACCGCCATCGACGATGACGAGTTGCGGCAGGGGTTGCTCTTCGCGCAGGAGGCGGCTGTAACGTCGGTCGATGATTTCCTCCATCGAGGCGTAGTCGTTCGGCCCTTCTACGGTGCGGACAAGGAAATGCCGGTAGTCCCGTTTGGAGAGTTTGCCGTCTTTGCTCACGGTCATGGCGGAAACCGGGTATTCCCCCAGCATATTCGAGTTGTCGAAACATTCGATATGTGTCGGCGGTTCCTTCATCCCCAATACGCTCTGCATTTCCGACAATAGGCGTCGGTGATGCCGGTCGGGATCGACCAAATCCATCCGGCGGCTTTTTTCCAGAATGAAATAGTCGATGTTGCGGGCCGATAGGTCGAGCAGTTTCTTGCCGTCGCCCGTTTTGGACACCGTGATTTTGAGATCCGGCATATCCCATTCGGGGGCGAACGGCAGGATGACTTCCTTGGCCGTGGAGGCATAGCGTTGCCGGAAATCGACGAGTACGCTCTGCCATAGATCCTGCGGCGTCTCGTCCAATTTCTTGCGCAGTTCGATGGTATGGGCCTGTACCATGAGGCCATCCACGATGCGCATGTAGTTGAAGTAGATGAAATTGTCTTTTTCTTTGACCTGCAAAACATCCACATCCGCCAGCTTGTCGCTCACGATGGCCGAGCGGCTCTGGTATTGTTCCAACAACTGCCATTTCTCCTTGTATTGTTGCGCCGTCTTGAAGTCCTGCCGCGCCGCCGCTTCGAGCATTTTCTCTTTCAGGTTCTGTAACAGGGGTTTGATATGGCCGCGGAGCAGGTTCTTTATCTGGTCGATCTGTTCCGAATAGGCTTCGAGGCTTTGCAAGCCTTGGCAGGGGCCGGCACAGCGTTTCATCTGATATTGCAGGCAGAGTTTGACTTTACCGCTGGCCACAACGCTGTCGGAAAGCCGGTGACGGCAGTTACGGAGCGGAAACATGTCGTGGATGAGGTCGAGCAACGTGTGCATCATGCGCACCGAGGCGTAGGGGCCGAAATAAGTACCCTGTTCGGGAATGTAGCGGCGTGTCGGAAACAGCCGCGGATACGGTTCCTTCGTCAGGCAGAGCCACGGATACGTCTTGTCGTCTTTGAGCAGGATGTTGTAGTGCGGCTTGTGTTCCTTAATCAGATTGTTTTCGAGCAGCAACGCGTCGAATTCGGTATCCACGACAATGTATTCCAGACGCGCCACGCGGCGCACCAAGGCCAATACCTTGCCGGTCTGATCCTTGTTGAAATACGAATTGACGCGCCGTTTGAGGTTCTTGGCCTTGCCCACGTAAATCAATTCCCCATCGGTGGAAAAATACTGATATACGCCAGGCGCGTCGGGTAACAGCGTCAGTGTCGTCTTGATGTCGGCGGGCGGTGCAACAATCATGTTGGCGGATTTATGCGGTGGATCCGGTGGCGTTAAGCCTTGGGTTGGCGGATATAATGCGGCATTTCGGCCGGAATGACCATCGAGAATTCGACCAGCCCCTTGAAAGTGCCGTTCTCGTACCAAGGCGTCTGGTAAATCAACTTTTTGACACCGTTTTTCTCTATGGTATAGACATTCGTTTGCGGATGGGCGAGCATGTCGGCCAATTTGCTTTTGGCCGGTTCGGGATGGCAGTCCAAAACGTTCTTGCCGATGATTTCCGGCATACCCGGCTTGAGGTTCACTTTTTTTGAAGCCTCGTTCATCTCCAAAATTTCGCCTTTCTCGTCACAAACTGTGATGGCGATGTTTAATTCGTTGAATATCTTGTTCATGTTAAAATGTAAAAAGAGGGTTCTATAGGCATAAAGATACGATATTTCCCTTGATTTCGTAAATTTGCCGGCAAATGTTAAGCCAGATGAAGATGAACGGAAGGAAAAATGGGCATACGGCTTTGTGGATTACAGGGGTATGTCTGATGGTCGTTATGGGTGCGTGTCGTCCGAGAGGCAGCGCGGCCTTGCAGGATTTTACACGGCCGGTGTATGAGCCGGTCTATGCCGTCGGTTTTGAGATTATGGGGGCGAAAGGGAGGCAGAGCACCATCTTGAAAACGACACGGCCTTGGCAGGGGACTTCCGGCGAAGAGACCGCCCTGTTCATCGCACGGAACGGGGAACCGACGCCGGCGGGCTTTACGGGACAGACGGTACCTGGGGGCGCGGGGCGTATTGTCTGCATGTCATCCTCTTATGTCGCGATGTTGGCGGAGTTGAACGCGACGGATCGTATCGTGGCCGTCTCCGGATTGGCTTATGTCTCTAACGACAGCGTGGCTTCGCGCCGTGAGACCATAGCCGAAGTGGGCTACGAGGGGCATATCGATTATGAGACGCTGGTGGCCATGGCACCGGATTTGGTGTTGCTTTACGGTTTGGATGGCATGAGCCCGATGGAGGCTAAACTCCGGGAACTGGGCATCCCGTTTGTCTATATGGGCGATTATCTGGAGGCTCATCCGCTCGGCAAGGCCGAATGGCTCGTGGCCGTGGCCGAGATGCTGGGCGACCGGGCGGCCGGCGAAGCGGTATTCGCGGAACTCGTGCCGCGTTACGAAGCCTTGAAAGCACGTGTGGACAGTGCGGAACAGGCTTTTGCCAAGACTGTTTCCGATGCGGATGGGGCTGCTGCCGCGGCTGTGTTCCGCCCCGACGTCATGTTGAATGCGCCTTACGGCGACAGTTGGTTTATGCCGGCCGACGGTAGTTATGTCGTATGTCTGATACGTGACGCCGGCGGACATTATCTCTATGAACGGAACCGCGGCACGCGTTCGGTGCCGGTCGATATGGAGACGGCGATGCGGCTGACGTCCGAGGCCGATGTGTGGTGCGGTTTAGGGCGTATCGCGACTTTGGACGAATTGAAGCGGCTGTTACCGAATATGGCCGGCATGCCTTGCGTGGCGGCCGGTCGTGTGTATAACGACGACAAACGGCTGAACGCGGCCGGCGGAAACGATTACTGGGAGTCCGGCATCGTGCATCCCGACTGGGTGTTGCGCGATTGGATCAAGATGTTGCATCCGGAACTCGTACCGGAGGAGGAATTCGTTTATTTCCGTAAGTTGGAATAACGGGGCGCGTGCAGGGCCGGTAAGATGCGGAGGCTGTCGCCGAACACTTTTTCAAGCAGGCCGCTCTGAATCAGGTCAGGAGTGGAACGGTAGTGCAGTTCGGAACGGTCGATGAGCGCAACGGCGTCGCAGAGCGCGAGGGCAATGTCCAGCTCGTGTGTCGAGAAGAAGATACATTTATTTTGTTCGTGAGCCAATTGCGCCAAAAGCCGCCCCAATTCATAGCGGTTGGGCAGGTCGAGGAAAGAGGTCGGCTCGTCCAAAAGGATAATCGGCGTCCGTTGCGCCAATGCGCGCGCAATCATGATGCGTTGGCATTCTCCGTCCGACATTTTGTCCATCGTGCGTTCGGCGTAGCCGGTCATGCCGGTCTGCTCCAAGGCCTGATAAACGGCGGCTTCGTCTTGGGCCTGCATCCGGCCTATCCAGTTCGTGTAAGGCGCGCGCCCCAAGGCCACGACGTCTTTGCAGCGCAGGTTGGCCACGCGCACCCGTTCGGTATTGACGAAGGCCACGGTGCGGGCCAAGGTTTCGGGCGTGAGGCGCGTTAAGGGATGCCCGTCCAAAAAGAGGCGGCCTGCCTGTGGCTTTTCCTGTCCGATGATGGCGCGGAGCAAGGTCGATTTTCCGGAGCCGTTCCGTCCCAGCAGGGCCGTGAGCGAGCCGGCCGGCAACGTGGCCGAGGCCTGTTCCAGCAAGAGGCGGTGGCCGTATCCCAAACGGAGGTTTTCCAATCGAATCATAGGCTTTGGATGGATAGGGATCAGACGATGTTTTTATGACGGACAACGACCCAGATTACCATCGGAATGCCCAATATGGCCGTGATGCTGTTGATGGGCAAGGTCAGTCCTTTGGATACGATGTCGCAGAGCAGTAACACGACGGCGCCGCAGAGGGCCGCACCGGGAATCAGGATACGGTGGTCGGCATTGCGGAACAGTATGCGTGCCACATGCGGCACGGCCAGGCCGATAAAGCCGATGGGGCCGCAGAAGGCCGTGACGGTGCCGGCCAGAAAGACGGTCGAAAGGAAAATGAGCCGCCGCGATCGCCGGACATTCAAGCCCATCGTACGGGCATAGTTTTCACCCAATAGCATGAGGTTGAGTGGCTTTATGGAAATTACGGCGAGGACGAGGCCGATAAGGACGGCCGGAATCAATAGCCATAACTGGGTTGTCGTGACGTCGCCGAGCGATCCCATCGTCCAGATGACGAAACTTTTCAAGGCGTTTTCGTGGCTGAGGTATTGCAGGATCTGAACCACGGCGCCTATGCCTGACGAAAGCATCATGCCGAGGATAAGGA
>CAMWSI010000058.1 GCA_947176875.1 uncultured Bacteroidales bacterium | reverse complement strand
ATTTTGAACGTCTTTTTCGGCAGTTTCGGCGTAAAGACATCGGCTTTTTTCGTAGTGCTCCAAGGCACGACACTTACGCGCGACTTACTCTGGTGGAAACATTCCTGCTCGCTTTCGGCAAAGAAATGCGCGTTGCCCGTAATTTCGGCATGCGTCCGCGCGCCGCCGAGGTCTTCCTGCGAAATCTCCTCGCCCAACACCGATTTGATGACATCGGGGCCCGTGATGAACATCTTGGAAATCTTATCGACCACGAAAACGAAGTCGGTCAAAGCGGGGGAATAGACCGCTCCGCCGGCGCAAGGCCCGAGAATAACGGATATCTGCGGAATGACGCCCGATGCCTTCGTGTTGCGGTAAAAAATTTCGCCGTAACCGGCCAAAGCGTTCACACCTTCCTGAATACGCGCGCCCCCGGAGTCATTGATACCGATAATGGGCACTTTCAACTTCATGGCGTGATCCATGATCTTGCAGATCTTCTTGGCGTGCATATAGCCCAACGATCCGCCGGCCACCGTAAAATCCTGCGCATAAATGCAGACAGGATAATTATTAATGGTACCCGTACCCGTTACGACGCCGTCGCCGGGCAGGTACTTCTTGTCCATGCCGAAATCCTTGCCGGAATGTTCGACAAACAGGTCGTACTCATGAAAACTTTCCGGATCCAGAATAGCCAAAATACGCTCACGCGCCGTCAGTTTCCCGCCGGCCTTTTGCTTTTCTATCGCTTTGGAACCGCCGCCCAACAAAGCGTTTTCCATACGTGCCCGCAAATCGTAAGTCTTCTCTTTTACAGACATAAATTTATGGTTTTTAGTTTTTTATTCGCTTGCTTACTATCGCAATGCCAAACGAAGATAGCACTTTTTTTCGGTTCGGTCTTTATACCGTGCAGACGCTTTGTTAAATTTTGTTAAATCCAAATGCGGCGATTCATCCGTCCGACACGATTCGACAGCTCCAAACAAATTTACAAGACCTTAAAAAAAAATTTTCATCGCTTTTTTAACATTTTTTAACATTTCCCTTGTCGCTCTGCTTTTTTTATGTTAATTTTGCAGTGGTGAGTAAGGTGTCTTTTTGTGAAGGCAAACGTCGCCAAAACCCTTGGATAACCTTTTAATACTTTAAATACCATGAAAAAAGTAATGTTTGTTTTGGCTGTAGCCAGCATGTTCGCTCTCTGCAGCTGCAAAAGCAATCAACCGGCTGAAACTGTTGAAGCCGTTGAAACCGAAGTTGTAACGGAAGAAGCGCCGGTTTGCACCGAAACCGCTGAAGTGGTTGAAGAAGCCCCCGTTGCCGAAACCGTCGTAGCCGAATAATTTTATTCGCTACATAGAAAAAGCGGTTCTACTTTTGGGTAGAACCGCTTTTTTATTACCGCCTTTCCGGCTTCACTTCAAATTCAGGCTCAGCTTCGACTTAGCTTTGATTTCAGTTTCGATTTTCTCCGCTAACCCAACGTCTTTTCTGGTTTCCCGGCATCAAGACCGGCTCAGTCGTCAGCCGCGTGAGCCGCATCTTCCGCCAACTGTCTTTTAAGCGCTTCCGCATTCGGAAACCGACGTTCCTCCCGCAACTTACGACGTAAATCCACGTGCAACACCTTGCCGTACAAGTCGCCGGAAAAATCCAACAAATGGGCCTCAACCGTACAGACCGCCCCCGCAAAAGTCGGCCGCGAACCTATGTTGAGCATCGCACGATACACCCTCTCATCCCCCGCTATGCGCACATCGGCGGCATATACGCCCTTTGCCAGCCCCAAGACCGCCGCGTCCGCATCTATATTGGCCGTAGGGAAACCCAGCGTGCGGCCTATCCGCTCGCCCGGCACCACCTTACCGCTGAAAGACTTCATCTGCATCCCGCTGTCGGTTTACACCGTCCACACATTAATCCGGCCCGCGTTCATTTCCCGATTCACGCGCCGGCTCATTCCGCCACCAGACCGTAGGGCATACGCGCCATGACCACGCTCCGCGAATGCCGCCTTACCGCTTCAAGCGTACGGTAGAGTTCCGCCCCCTCTTGACCCAATTCCCCGGCCAACGCCTGCGAAACCCGCATGGCACGCATCTCCGTCAAACTTTCCAACAATAATTCGTAAGACGACTTCTGTTTCGGATAGTCAGCCACCTTATACTTCTCCAAACCCGCTTTTTCGGCCGCATAGGCAATGGCATCCCCAAGACCGCCCAACTCATCCACAAGTCCCACGCGCAACCCGTCCGTACCGCTCCATACACGTCCTTGGCCAATGCTGTCCACAGCCGCTGTACTCATGCCGCGGCCGGCTCCCACCTTGGCGATGAAGCCCGCATAGACATCCTCCACATTACGTTGCTGCAACGCCCGTTCCGCCGGTGTCATTTCCCGCGTGAACGAGGGCGAACCGGCATAGGGATGCGTCTTCACCTCATCCCAGCCGATACCCAATCTGCGGGCCGTCTTGGCAAAATTCGGAACCATGCCGAACACACCTATCGAACCTGTCAGTGTGGTCGGTTGGGCAAAAATACGGTCGGCCGCACAGGAAATATAATATCCGCCCGAAGCCGCATACGACCCGAACGAAGCCACCAACGGCTTCTTGGCTTTGGCTTTCAATACCTCCTGATAGATGATATCGCTCGTCAAAACCGATCCGCCGGGCGAATTGACCCGCAGGACAATGGCTTTCACGTTATCGTCATCCGCCGCTTCTTTCAGCGCCTTCACGATATTCTCGGTGCCGATTTCCGTTTCGCTGCCTTTTCCCATGCCTATCTCGCCATTGGCATAAACCACGGCTATTTTGTCGGTTGTCTTTACAAGCGGTTCCGGAATGGCGACATAATCGGCTACCGAAATCAATTTCAAGTCTTTTTCTTTCTCTACTCCCATTTTATCCATGAGGATGGCCGTAAATTCCCCGGCCGGCGCCACCATATCGACCAGACCGTGTGCCAACGCCTGTTCCGGAAACATACCGTAAAATTCGGCAGCGGCCTTATCCACATCGGCACGGCTCAATCCCCGTCCCGCAGCCACATCATCCGCAATACGGTTCCACATGGAATGCGCCAAACGGTCGTACTGCTCGCGGTTGGCCTCGCTCATTTCCTTCTGGATGTACGGTTCTACGGCGCTCTTGAACTTACCGTGGCGCAAAACCTGCACATCCACACCGACTTTGTCAAGCAGTCCCTTGAAAAACATGACCTTCATCTGCAACCCCCGCAGTTCCACAAGACCTTCCGGTTGCAGACCCACGGTATCGGCCGCCGTCGCAAGCCAATACATGTTCTGACCGTAAGCATCGGCGTAAGCATAGATGAATTTGCCGCTCTGTTTGAAATCGGCCAACGCGTGGCGCAATTCCTCGGCATGCGCCGCCGAAATAGAGGCCGCCACCCCCGGACGGAACACGATACCTTTGATATTGTCGTCCGTCTTGGCACGGCGGACGGCTTTCAGCATCGTAGTCAAATCGGCCGGTTTACTCGTATTGCTGAAACTCATATAAGACATCGGGTTATTGCTCGCGCGCTCCGACACCGACGTCGCCAACTCGATATTCAGGATAGCCGGCTCCTTCAAAGGCGGTTTCGCCTCATCGCCGAACGAAGCCAGCATGCCGCCCAAGACCACCAACACGATGACCGTCCACAGCAACGCGAACAACAGGAATCCCACCATGGATCCGAACACGATTTTGAGAAAACTTTTCATGACTTATAATGTGTAATGTTAAACTCCTATCCATGCGTATTTTCGCATCAAGACCCAGCCCGGACAAGTTCGTCATGCCTTTGGGTTACGAAAACGCGCCTTTCTGCAAATCCCGTTTTTACGTGCGACCCCACACCGCACGAAACCTGCTTGAAGACGCCGCGCCGATGTTCTTTTAGACGCGCAAAGGTAACGAAAAATTACCATTTAGGCTTAAAATTCATCGCTTAATTTTACGTTTCGACAAATAAGATTGCAAAACCGGCACAAACCCGTCTTCGATATAGGCCGGAATATAATCCGTCCTACAGCTTTCGCACAACCGCTTCAAGGCATCCTGACGACGGGTCAGACGCTCGACATACGCCTCCCGGATATAATGCGGATTGACCCGCACCTCTTCGCCCGTTTCCATATCCACGAAACGATAAGGCCTGTTCCCGTATTGCAGTTCCGCCTCTTTTCCGCGGCTCTGCACATGAAACAACAGCACCTCATGCTGACGGTAACGCAAATGCTGCAAAGCCTCTCTCAATTCCGCCAGGCTTCTGTCGGCAGCCTCCATGTCCAATGCCCCGTCGCCATCCGCCGACGCCATCGCTTCAAGCGTCCGGTCAAACATATCGCTGAAAACAACCACCATCGAACGCTTGTGCATCTTTTCCGCCAACAGATGCAACACCGGCACAATATCAGTCGCGCGCCGCCCGCCGGCAGGCTGTTCCGCCTGTTCATACCAATACGACAGCCTGTCCATTAAATAATGCCAATGCACCGCACCCGATTTACACTCGGAAGCAAAGGTCAATTCATCCGAAAACGCATTCAGGCTCAATGCATCTCTCTGTTTATACAGCAGATAACCCAACGAAGCCGCCGCCCCTATCGCAAAACGCAATTTATTGAATCCGCCCGGCGACTCGGCCACCGACGGGAAAAACATCGACGACGACCTATCCAACAGCAGATGGCAACGCATATTGGTCTCCTCGCTGTATTTCTTCATGAAGAGACGATCCGTACGCGCATACAGACGCCAATCCACGTGCCGCGTATCCTCTCCCGTGTTATACGGACGGTGTTCGGCAAATTCTACTGAAAAACCATGAAAAGGACTTTTATGCAGGCCTGTCAGAAAGCCCTCCGTGACCCCCTTGGCCAACAATTCCAAATTGCCGAGACCGTTTTGAAAATATGATACAAACTCCGTCTCCATTCGCTTTAACGCAACTGACTCCACCTTACGGCCGACCGACCGCCGTTTCGGACACCGCAATATTACGGACGATCCGGACAGACCGCGAAACGCGACACGTCCGGAAGCCTTTCCCGTCACGGGAAACCCGTTCCAACCGACCGGGCGGACGACGAGCGGCTTTTAAAAGAAAAGGCAATACGTCTTCCGACCTATTGCCTTTCCCCGTTCCATACGCATGCCCCGCATGCCTACAGCTTACAATTGAGCATCCAACTTGCTTACCAAATCGCTCTTGGAAGTCTTGCCGACCTGTTTATCGACCACTTCGCCGTTCTTGATAAACAAAACCGTCGGGATATTTCTGATACCGTATTTCTTCGTAACGGCGGGGCATTCATCTACATTGACTTTGCCTACGACCGCTTTACCCTGGTATTCGTTGGCGATTTCTTCGATCGTGGGACCGAGAGCCAAGCAGGGACCGCACCACTGCGCCCAGAAATCCACCATCGCTACTTTGTCCGACTTCAATACCAATTCCTCGAAATTGGCATCTGTAAATGCTTGAGCCATAATCTAAAAGTATTTAATTGTTTTTAAATTCCGTTGATTGCTACCGTATCGCAAATATAATGATAAAAGCCGAAATACAAAACAAGGCCGAACCTCCGAATTGGCCACCGTATCCCATCGTCCCCCACCGCCCTGCCCTCCGAAATCAGATTGGCTTCCGCCATGTGCCGAACCATACACTGCCGTTATACTTTTCCGACCGACAAACAGACGACGGACATGAAACCCGACGCCGACCGTTCTCAAAACCACCGACAAATTAAGACGCCACGGCCGCCATTATGGCTTCCGTTCCCCTATCAAAATGAAATTACATAAAAATAAATATTAGAATTATGATAATTATAATATATTTTACAAATCATGATAAAATATTTTTTGTATTTAATGACAAATAAAAAATCAAAATAAATTAAATTAACAAAATATATCAAAAATTATAACATAATACAAAAAATTCATG
>CAMWSI010000057.1 GCA_947176875.1 uncultured Bacteroidales bacterium | reverse complement strand
AATTCCGGCCCAGTGATGCGTTGGCTGGCGGTGTATTCATGCTTCCAAAGTCCGATTTTCCGGCCGATCTCAGTCGCCGTGGCCGTAGTGTCGCCCGTCACGATTTTGATGTCGATGCCGGCCGCGAGACATTCGTGTATGGCTTCAGGCACATCGGCGCGTACCGGGTCGGAAATGGCGACGAAGCCGAGGAAATGCAACGGAAGACCGGATTTCAGCCGGCCGTCCGCGAAAAATTCCCCTGCGCCCGTCGCTTCCGCCGCACTTTCTTCCACGGGCATGTAGGCGAAACCTAACGTGCGCATGGCCTTGGACTGATAGGCGAGCAGGTCGGCCGCAATCCGTTCGGTCACGTCGGCCATCGGCACGTCACGACCTTCTATCACGGCCGTGGAACAAAGCGAAAGCAGGATTTCGGGGGCTCCTTTCACAAACAGCAGCCGTTTGCCGGGGCAAAGGTGCGAGTCGGCCAGCGTGGCCATGTATTTGCGTTCGGTCGAGAACGTGAGTTGTTCGAGGATACGCGCGTTTTTGCGGATACGCGCGTAATCTTCCCCTTGGCTCTGTAACCAAAGCAACAGCGCGCCCTCGGTGGGGTTGCCCATGACCCGCGGTTTGTTCGGGTCGGTCAAATCGAGGAAAGCCGTGCTGTTGGCGGCCATGCTTTCCTTGAGGATGCGGCTGTACTCGTCCACCCCTAACGTCAAATGGCGGTCGGCCGTTCCCAATGCCGCGAACGGCAATAGACAGGTCTCGTAAACGCGCATCTGATTCTGTGTCAGCGTGCCGGTCTTGTCGGTACAGATAACGGTGCAGGCGCCCATCGTCTCGCAGGCGTGCATCTTGCGGACGAGATTGTGCGAAGCCAGCATGCGCTTCATACTGAGTGCGAGCGAAAGCGTCACGCTCATCGGCAGCCCCTCCGGGACGGTCACCACCATGACGGTGACGGCCAGCATGAACGTATTGAGCAGGAAACGGCCTATTTCGAGCCAGTCCGCGCCGCCCATACCGTCGCCGCCACCCGGCATCGCCGCGCCCGCGCCGCTCAAGAAAAAGCCCAGCAACCGCCCCACGATGATGAGGGCGGCCACACCGTAACTGATGTAAGTGATGGTTTTGCTGAGTTGTCGGAGTTGCCGGTTCAAAGGCGTCTCCACATCGTTTTCGATTTGAGAGCCCGTATAGACTTTGCCGTATTCGGTACCGTCGCCCACCTGTTCCACCACGGCGATGCCGTGGCCATCGACAACGCCCGTGCCTTTGTAGATACGGTTAGACGGGTAGGTGGCTTCGGCATCCAAGGCTCCGGGGTCGGCCGTCTTTTTGACGAGCGGTTCTCCCGTCAGCGTCGATTCATTGACCTGCAACGACATGGACTCCAGTAACAACGCATCGGCCGGCACTTCGTCGCCCGTCTCTATCAAAATGATGTCGCCCACCACCAAGTCGGCCCGCGGGATTTCCATGACCGTACCTTCGGTATCGGTTTCGTTCCGTCGGCGGATCACTTCGCCCGTCACCTCTTCATTGACTTGGTTGAGTACGTCGAATTTCCTGTTCGCGCTGCGTTCGAACAGAAAGCCGATGCCGGTGGAGAGCAGTACGGCCACCAGAATGCCCGCCGGCTCCAGAAAAACGCCGGCCGGTTCTCCCGCGCCCCAGAACTGATAGCACGAAACGGCGAACGAGAGCAGGAGCGCGACCAAGAGAATCCGGACAATCGGGTCTTCGAATTTTTCCAACAGAAGCCGCCACATCGATTTTTTTTCAGGCGGCGTCAACACGTTACGGCCGTGACGTTCGCGACTTGCTTCGATTTCCTTGGGGGTCAGCCCCTGTCGGTTGTATGCGGATTCCCTGCTTTCCATAAATGCTGCGGTTTCGATTTTGTCCGGATGCCCGAAATCTGAATTTTTTCCGGTATCCTATTTCAATTGGCGGAGCAACATGCCGGCCGCTATATGTCCGCCGCCTTTTTTCTTGAACGTCGTGGCGCCGAAGTCGGCGCCGGCGGCTTCTTCTTCGGCGGCCATGAACCGGTTGTCCCAGATCAGATGCTTGATCGGTTTGACCACGGCCATGCGTTGGTAGGAAATGTTCCCGTCGTCGTCCATGCGCTGTTCCAGCACCTCGAATTTGGAACCGGGTTTCAAGCCCTCCTTAAGCCCCACCGGCGATTGCAACAGCAAACCGTTTACGGCCGTGACCGGCGTCTTGACCTTGAAAACCTCGTATTTCTTTTGCAGGGCGGCGATGTTCTTGTCCAAAGCCCGCGCGCAGACCTTGCGGATAACGTCGTTGTTGTCGTGCAGGCCGCGCAACACGGTCTTGTCGCTCTTGACCCTATACTTGCCGATATAGTCGAGCGCGAACAGGCCGCTTTGCCCGTCCAGACCGTCAAACAAGGCCTTGCGGCGAGCGATTTCTTCCGGCGCATAGTTGGTGTCGCACCAGAAATCGTTGTAGAAAACGGCGGCGATGGAGTCGTTCCAACGCAGACGGTACAGGTAAGAAGTCACTTTTACCGTGAAACCCGCGATGCTGTTCGATATGGCCGATCCGACCAGAGCCAGTTCCGTGGCGGCCACGCCCGCTTCCGCCGCGTCCGTATTGCCGCTTGCCGCTCCGGCCACGCTTGTCGCGGCCGCCACCAGCGCCAATCCGGAAAAAACGGCCGAAGCGATGGCCGCTCCCTTTTCTTTATCGACGTAAACGATATCGTTGATGATGAGGAAAGTGTTTTCGATAAGATTCTCGCCGGCGTCGGCAATGAGGGCCAGGCCGCGTTGGGTCAGCAGGGCTTCCCGCACATCGGCTTCCGAAGCGTTGTAGTGGCCGCGCTCAGCGATGAGTCCGAGGTCGAACGTACCTGTTTCGGGGTTGCGGTCGAACCATTTGGCCACCATCTTCTTGGCGGCTTCCGACGTGTCGATGAACGTTGCCATGCTTTCCGGACGGAGCCGATTCTCGCGTTTGGGACACGCGATGTAGCGGTCGGGCAGGTTGTGGTCTTCGTATTTGTCCGGTATCGGCAACTGGATGAAAACCGAGTCGATTTGCGCACCGTACCGTTGGGAAAGGTGCGTGGCCAAGACCGTGTAGAGCGAACTGCGTTTGTAATCCGGCAAATCGCCCGCTGTGGCCGTCGGTTTCGGTTGGCCCGTCGCCACCGAGAGTCCGCCGAGTGCGGCCAGCCACAATAAACCGTGTAATAAAACGTGCTTTTTCATGATGGTTACCGACACCAGCCCATGACATAGGTTGTGGGTTGCTGGCCATTGCCGTAGGCCACGCCTATCGCGCGGGCGGCTTCGATGCGTTGGCTTTCCAAATCTACGCCGTCCTGCCATTTCTTCATCTCGAATTTCCAATCATCCAGAACCTTTCCTTTTATCTCGGTATAAAGGGCTTGCGCCTCGCCGTAGCAACCCGCGTCGGGATAAATCAAACTCATGAAGACACCGGCTTTCTGTGCGCCCGCGCTGTTCTGTTCGGCCACCCAGGCCGCTTTGGCATGCGCCAGATTCACCTCGCAGAGATAATCGACATATTGTTGGTAGATGGCCGCCGTGGCCGCCAAAGCCTTGTCGTAACAGTCGCCCGCCGCGTCGGGAATGGAAGTGAGCAGATACAGCGCCTCGTCGTATTCCTTTTGCGTGGCCAGACTCTGCGCCTTTTTGATGATGTTGTCGCACTGGGCGCGGTAGTAGTCTATGATTTTGGCCTTGCCTTTCTGCACGAACGCGGCTATCGGGGCGGCATGCGGATTCAGATTCTTGACCGCGTTGATGAATGCCTTGGATTCGTTTGTCCCGACGCCCTTGGCGTTGATGGTCGTCGTGGCGAAAATCTTTTGGGCGAAATAGTCGGCGATATAGAGCGTGATTTCCATATTTTCGGCTATCTGTGTCGGCGGTCCCGGCACGATGTCGCGCGTGGCCATGCCCAGACGCGCCGTGATGAAAAAGCGGCTGAATCCGTCGAACGCCCCTACGCCGTTGGCCGTTATCGTCTGTGCGAGCTTGTTGGACAAGTAATTGGCCGCGTCGTGCGGTATCTCTTCCTGATCGTCCAGCAATACGGACAACACGATGCCGTATTCCGCGTCGGAGGAAGCAGGATTGGCGGCGGATTGGGCCGTGGCCGTCGCGGCGTCGAATCCGAGCGAAGCGCCGAAGATGCAAAGCAATGACAGGCAAAGCGTTGCAGCGATTTTATGTGAGTTTCTCATAATATATGCGGTTTTTTATATGCGGAATTTTGTTTAGACGCTCCGTTTTATTTCTCTCCCAGCACCAATACGGCATTGCCTAAGCCGCGGTTCATGACCTTGGAGTCGATCTTATACGGCTCCTTGCGCAGGAAACTCCTCAGCCCGCGCACGAACCCTTCGGTGTCCATCGGCATGCCGTCGGTCTTGTAGAGCGGGATGCGCACCTGTTCGTACAGGATGCGCGTTTCCGAGGCCGCGCTCTTGCTGAAGCGGTGTTCCACCGTATTGTCGTACATCCATTTGTCGATAACCTCACTCAGTTCATAATCGCCGTATTCCGATTCCAGATCGAGTCCGGAGCCGTTGTCGAACACGCGGATGCTTACCGTCACTTCGCGGCCGTTGGCGAACAGGTCGTCGAAATAGGTTTGCAACCGGGCCGTAAAGTTATCCATATTGGCCAAGACGGCCTCTTCGAGCAGGACCGGCAGGTCGGCCGTCATGGACGGCGCGCCCGTACCTTGTGCGCCGGCAATCTGTTTGTCGGTATAAGCGTCCAGACCCTGCAAATTGTAAGTGACCGATTTCTTGGGACCCTGCGTGTTCACGCTCCAGGTCAGTTGCAGGATGATGTCGGCCTGGGCCGTGCGTTTGAGGCGGTCGAGCGGCGTTTCGGCCAGTTCCGCGCCCGAAGTTTTGCTGGTCGTCATGGCGTCTTCGGCCATGCTCTGTTCAATGGATTTCAACGCGCTTTCGAGGTTTTTGAGCGGAAAGCCGCGGTCGGCCATCAGCGTGTTGATTTTACTGATGACCATGAGCAGGTTCGGATCGGTCTGCAAAGCCTTTTTATAGTCCGGTATCATGACCGTTGTCCCTTGGTTGTCATAGGCCGTCATATAACCGTTCTGCGTGCACCATACGTCGCTGGGCACCACCATGAGCGTCGGCTTTTTCGCTTGCGCCATCAGCGCGGAGCAACCGCCCAGCAGGCAGGCGGTCAGCAGTATAAAAAATCTTTTCATAAGGTTCTTGAATTAATTGTTCGTTACGGATGCCGGACCGAAGTCCGGAAGTCCTTTATTTCAAAATGCCGTCGGCGCGGAGTTTGTCCGTCAGTTGTCCGTACAATACGCGTACGGTGACGCCGTATTTGATTTCGTCTTCGGTGCGTTCGCGGTGGAACGTCGAGACCCGTTTGTCCTTGTAATTGACATAGTTCTCGAATTCGCCCCCGTCGGCGAAGAAGCGGTTGAAATAAGTGCGGTATTTCTCTTCGGCATTTACTTCCAACAGGATAGGCCGAATTTCGCATTCGGATTTCCCTTTTGAAATCCCCTTGAAAATCACGTCGCGCACCGCATTCTTACGGGCCTGCGCCAACGCGTCCACCTGATTGCGGCCGATGCCCCATGCCCGCAGCGTGTAAGAGCCGTCCATCTCGCTTCCGAGACATTCGGTCTCGTAAGTATATTAGCCGCCCTGATTCTTGGATTGGTTGCAGGCGGCAAACGTCAGGCAGATGCCGAGGCAAGCCGCGAGGCTGTAAAGAAATCGTTTGATATTCATTTTCGTATTTTTTGATGGATGAACCGACGCCGCGCTTCCTGCCGACGCCGGTAAGCCCGCGCCCGCGCTTCCCGCAGGCCCGCGCTTTGGTTAAAATCCGCTGCCCAGGCCTTTGATGATGCCGGCCGCTTCCAAATCGCGTCGCAGTTGATCTTTGGCTACGGAAACGGTAACGCCCACCTTATACTCTTTCGACAGC
>CAMWSI010000056.1 GCA_947176875.1 uncultured Bacteroidales bacterium | reverse complement strand
CCACCTCGCGGCAGTTCTCCGTGCCCGTGAACGCCATCACTTTCGGATCCCAGGGTAACACGCCGGCCGTCTCCGTATAGATGCTGTCACATACCGTCTTCGTACCGGTAGCGCCACAACCGCTCGTCGAAGCCACCATCTTGTAGCCCGTCGGGGTCATCTCCTTCTCGTACGTCACCGTACAGCTCGCCTCCACCTCGCGGCAGTTCTCCGTACCCGTGAACGCCATCACTTTCGGATCCCAAGGCAACGCGCCGGCTCTCTCTTCATAGATGCTGTCGCATACCGTCTTAGTACCCGGTTGATTACCGGTATTACATTTAGGTTTAGCTTCAAGAATCATTAACGTATCGTTAATATCCCGACGCTCATACGAAACCGAACAACTTTCATCTACAACACGGCAATTTTCTATATGGTCAAATATCGTAACCTTGGGACTATTCAAGAATTTTCCAGGTTTCAATCTGAATACGCTATCACATACTATTATCGAACCTTCACCACCGCAGTTAATGTCAGAAATCACCATATTAAAACCAGTATCTGTCAATACTTTCGTATATGTGATGACACAATACGGATCTACATCCTGACAATTCTCGGTACGGATAAATACTTGTTTCTTCGGACTGGTCAGGAATTTACCCGGTATTTCCTTGAATATGCTGTCGCATACCCGTACTTTGCCTTCCGGTACCGGATTGCAGTCGATAAGGGCTTTCACTGTATCTACTTGGCTGGCATCAAGCGCGTTATGAACTTCGTAGGTCACTACGCACATTGTATCCACCTCGCGGCAGTTCACGGCCCGCTCGCTACCGGACACACGCGTTCCGGGACGCGACGCCCCCGTTACAGCATCCTTGCCATCGTACACGTCGTAAACCGTATCGCAGACAATCTTCATGCCCGGGGCGGCCTCGCGGCAAACCAGCACGGACGACGCATAAGCGAAACGCTCGGTGAAGACCGGTACCTCTGAACCGCTTGCGCTGTCCTTTTCATAGCCCGAGAAATCAAGATACGTATGACCGCCCGTGAAGACGCTGTCGCAGAACGCATGCAACCGAACCGTATCCGTCTCCTTAACGGTACCCGTGTACGGGATATAACGGCCGTGGTAACGTTCATTGGCATTGTACGACGTATCTACCGTTATCGTCGTGTCCGCATAGGTATAACTCATCTCGACCACCGTCGTGTCGCTATGGCTGAACGTCAGGCTATCCAACAGATACCAAGATGCCGAAGCCAGCCGCTGGCCGTTGGTATCGGACGGAAGCGTTACGGAAATACAGCTGAAGTCGCACATCACCGTATCGGGCATCTCCAGCTTGCTCATCTCGATGGTGATATCGGCATAGCAGGCATCATGCGGTCCACGCAACTTAAGTACATAACGCTCGGTTGTATCGGCCGTCGTAATGGTCAGAATGCTGTCCACCACATTCACGATACTGCTGTCGGGGAACATCCACGGATAGATATTGTCGGCCGGATGCGGACCACTCACATGGATCTCGACCTCGGTACCGGGACACTTGACCGTATCGGGCATCAACAGTTTATACGTCTGAGAACCGTAAGCGAGATGGACGGTATCGCGGTGTACACAACCGTACGTATTCTCCGTCTCCAAGATATAGGTGCGCGTCGAATCCACCAGATCCACGAACGAACTGTCGGTGCTGCGTACCGTACCGGTCGCCGAGTCAATCCACTTAATCGAAGTCAGTATCTTGTTGGAACCCAACAACGCCACTTCCACCTCCGTAGCATCGCACACATTCGTGTCCTTGACGCCGAGCGTCGTCTCCATCTCGTCCATGACGACAACGGTTACCGTATCGTTGGCGTTACAAGGAATGATACCGCCGGGAATATTCAACGCAATATAGGTCGTCGTGACAAGAGGCGTCACACTTACCGTCTGTTCGGCTTCCTCGAAAACAACCGTACTGCCGTCGGACTGCACTTCCAACCACTGCATACGCGGAGACCTTCTCGGCGACGCATCGCATGAGGCCTCCAACAGAACCGAACTGCCGAGACAGATCGTATCGAACTCCGGATTCGTGATAAACGGACGACGGTAGAACGACAGGCGGACCGGCGCACGGCGTTCGCAGCCATACTTGGATACGGCCACCAACGTATCGTCATAACGATAACTGGAGTCAAACGACGCACCGCCCGTACGATAAATGATCGAATCCGTAATGCGCTTGCCATCCTGAATCCAATAGTATTCTTTCGCTTCGTCTCTGTATGGCGATTGGAATACGACAGACAGACTGTCGCCGGAGCCGGAACAACCCTCTACAACTGAAGGCAAACCTAATTCAAACTCGCCCAACATCACCACGACGGAATCGTTGAGATTATGACCCGAACAAGCGCCGGTTCCCGTTACGAACAATTTTGCCACACTCCAACCGCGACTTACAGGTTCCCGACCATAGCGGAATGTCGCATTGATATCGTACTGATCCGATATTCGAGTCGTACTGTACTTGTCGGTCCATTCCAACTGACTGTAATGACGGACGGCATCGTCAGCGAAATCGAACGTCACCTCATCGCCGGTACACGTCACGAGCGTATCGGGCAACACGGTCAGCGGCAACGAATCCACTTCCACATGTACCGTATCCCTATGAACGCAACCCGTCTTCAGATGGGTTACCGTCAGATAATAACTGTTCGAATAGGTGTGACGGAACTGACCGTAGGCATTGGTCGTATGCGGCTTGTCATTCAAACTGTCATACCATGCCAGCGAATAGCCTTTCTGCGTGGAATACTGGTTACCCGTCGGGAACAAACGTACCAACTCATTCTGGCATACCAACGTATCCTGCATCGGCGGTATATGAGCCATCACGAAGAGCGACACGGCCGTATCGGTCGTATAGACACAACCGCCTTGCTTATGGATAAGTTCGAGACGGACAGACAAGACGCTGTCTTCCGATGCACTCATATAGCGCAACGTATCGCCGACAGAGGTAAAGGCATCTGCCGAAGCCGCATCGCCGACCGTCCACCGGTATTCGTAGTTGGAATCGACAGTAGCCGTATAGAACATCACTTCTTCGCCCGAGCAAATGTTCGCGGCGGCAATCGTTACTTCCGGCCGTTCGTAAACACGGATCCGGGCCGTATCGAATATCTCGCAACCATAATCGCTCAGAGCATAGACCACATACATCGTATCGCGCAGAGCCGTGACCACATTGCGGCCATTGGCGGCACCGGTCATACCGTTGAGGAAGGCCGGCGGGTTGGACAACGCCATGACGTTCCTGTCGCCGGATACGGATGCTATCGCTATTTCCACTTCCGCCCCGTAACATACCGCCGTATCGGCCGGCATGACAATCCATTGGGGCATATCCAGCACCACCATCAACGTATCGGGCGCCGAACCGCATACGCCGTCGCCGTCCAGACGGGCTACGTAATAAGTTGTATCGGCCGTCGGCGTAACCGCAAAGTCGGGTTGCGGCTTGGTCTTGGAATATGCGCCGTTCGAAACAATACCCTTGCCGATTTCCTGCCATTCGTAAGAGGTCATGATAACGGCCGGGTTTTCAAGACGGATTTGCGGCAATATCATCGAAGCGCCCGGACAAAGAACCGTATCGGGACCGGTCGTAATCGAAGGACGGTTACGGACAATGACATCGACAACCGTATCCGCGCTACAGCCATTCCGACGATCCGTCACGGTCAAGGTAACCTGACCGGCGGCATCGGCCGTATAACGTGTCGTCGCCGTCGTATCGCCCGTGGACCACAGGTAACTGTATGCAACCGGATCATACACGGCCGCCATGACGCTCAACACCGCCGTATCGCCCGGACACATGGCCACAGCCGCCTCACTGAGCGGATAACGCACATTGACCAAATCCATCACGGACGGAACCGGTTTAACCGTCAGTTCCACGGTATCGCGGAACGTACAACCGTTGGACGTCGTTACCGTCTGATAGTAATATTGTTCGTCGAAACGATCGGATGCCAGACAATATTCGGCATCCTGACCCTCGTAAAGGAGACCGCTCATGGCACCGTCCCAACGGTAAGTCACGGACACGCCGCCGATATGGTCGGGTATCTGCAACGCGTTGTTGAAACAGAATTCGCCACGACAAATCGTCGTATCGGGCATAGGATTGAACGTAAAGACACCGCAAAGCTGAATGGTCAGTTTAAGGCTGTCTGTCACGCTACAGGTATAACCGTCGTAAGCCGTAAGGTAAAGCATGACATAACCGGCGGCGCTGTCGATGGAACCCGGCGTATAAACGGTATGCAATAGCGTGTCGTTATCGAACGTGCCGTTGCCGCCCGTTGTCCATGTCGGACGACCGCCGTAAACGGTGTCTCCCGACAACTTGTAACCGACGCCCACCATCGTCTCGCCGTCCGGACCGGCCT
The DNA here is from genome assembly GCA_947176875.1 of uncultured Bacteroidales bacterium. Classification (GTDB taxonomy): domain Bacteria; phylum Bacteroidota; class Bacteroidia; order Bacteroidales; family P3; genus CAMXAS01. The sequence goes on along the minus strand of CAMWSI010000056.1, from coordinate 1,533 downwards.
CGACGCCTATCACATGCGGCGTAAGCCCTGTCACGTTGGTCGTAACGCTCGACTCGGCCGAACAGAACGCCGTATTGAACATACGCATCGAGAAGCGGTCGTTTTCGGTCAGAGGCGCCGACGGATAGTAACGCAACACCGTATCGTTGAACGGTCGGTTGTAAGCATCTTTCAAAATGGCACCGTTCTTATACCAGAGATAGGTATAGGTAGCCGACGTATCGTCATAACGGACATGAGCCGTAATTTCGACATATTGCGAACCGTCTTCGAACTGGCAGAGGGCCGGCTGCCTGATCGAATCGATCCAAGCGGCCACCTCATTGTTCGGGTGCACCTCAACCGTCAGTACATTCGTACGGAGCGTGTCATCGACACTGGCGCAATAATCGCCGGATACTATCGCGGCATAGATATCGTAATTCGTATTGCGGCCGTTGGTCGTAGGCATATCCTCGAACGTTACCGCGGTCATCATGTCGTATTTACCGATGTGCTGACCGTTGAGATACCAGTAAACATTCGGCTTGCTGCCGGCATCGGTTATTCTGGATTCGACCGTGACGTCTTCCAGCGCACAGATATCATATTTGGCCGTATCGTAGTATGCCGTACCGTAATCGTCGGTTTTGATGAAACCTATTTCGACAACCGGATTCAGCCGTTCTATCGTGCGGACTATCACGGTATCGGACGTTACGGGCGAATTGGCCGGGAACGGACGCATCGTGCTGTCGCAATGGAGTACGGCATAGATCTCGTCGCCGCTCACGAGGCCGTTTTGCGGAATCGTGTCGCCACGACCCACGAACCGGCCGTTGCGGAACCAATCGATATACCAAAGGTGCGAACCGTCGGCCGCTACGGGACCGGCATTGGCGGTGGCGGCAAAGAAACGGATCGTGGCATCCGTGCAGACATCTATCGTATCGCTGTTGATACGTGCGTTGGCGTTGATGTCTATATCGGCATAGATGGCCTGCAGTACCAGCATCGTGTCGTATATCGTATCACGACCCGACCGGCAGACACTGAAATCTTCCAGAACGCAAGCGATGCGGTACGGGTCTTCGGAATTGAAGAAATCGTCCATGCTCTGGCTGTCGTAAACGAAACCGGTGTCGTAAACCGTCGAGAACTTGATACCGTTGGCATACCAACTGTAGCGGACACTGTCGCGGGCAATGTCGGTGGAGATGGCGAAGCGCGTGTCTTCGTTGTAAATCGCCGTATCGGGTACATCGATACCCGTGAAATGTATCGGACGGCCGTCTCTCACGCTGAGACGCAGTGTATCGTAGGCTTCAAAGATGCAGCCGTTCGGATCGCGGTAACTGATCGTGAACATGGTGTCGCCCTCGGCGACGAACGGCGTGATGGAAGCCGAAGTGTCGCCGGTGGACCACCGCATCGTCAAGCCTTCCGGACGCCCGAGAACGCGATACGTATAACTGTTCCGCGAGCAGACCGTATCGTAGTTCTTCTCCAGACGGAGCGAGTCGGGCAACGTATGGGCTTTAACAGTGACGGATG
>CAMWSI010000055.1 GCA_947176875.1 uncultured Bacteroidales bacterium | reverse complement strand
GGCCCTCTTTTTGTCCCGGCAAACCCCACTCCATCTTTTCCTTTTGGGGTGTTGGGGGGGCGGGGTGCGTGTAAAAACACTACGGGGGGGGTGTTTTTTCCCCCCCCGCCGCTTGCGGTTGGTTCAATATGAATGCCGATACGTTTGTGCTTAGCGGACGACTATTTTCTTAAATCCGAAAGCGCCTCCGGCAGTAGCCCGGCGTACGACATAGAGTTGGTTAGGCGCAACCGTCAGACGGATTTCCGCGCCGGTGCAATGCGCTTGACCCGCCATGCGGCCGTTGAGGTCGTAAACCGTGTAGCGGTCTCCTTCCAGGCCATTGATAACCAATACGCCGTTTTCGGAACGTACCGACCACGCGTAAACTTCAAGGTTTTCGTTACCGGTTTCGGGTGCGAAATGAGCCGTCAGCGTCATGTCTCTGTTCAAAGCGAATTTGTAGGCGGGCGATGTGCTGACGGTGTCGTTGCCGTTTGTCCAAGCCATGAATTTATAGCCTTGAACCGGCGTAGCCGTAGCCGTCACTTCCGTGCCGGCGTCGAATGTACCGCCGCCATCCACAATGCCCCATGCCGCGTCGTTGGCCGAGAGGGTAAGCGTATATTGCACATTCTCTTCTATTTTTGCGAATACCGCCGTCAGATTCGTATCTTGCGTCAGTTTGAATGCGAATTCGGTCGCTTCGGTTACGGTATCTTTGTCGGTGCCGGCAACCCAATACAATAGTGTATAACCGCTTTTCGGTTTGGCGGTCAGTTTGATTTCCGTACCGGCCAAGTATTCGCCGGGTGCGAAAAGGCTCGTTATTTCGCCCATGCCGGCATCGTTGGCCCCGTATTCCAACATGTATTTGGTCCGCAGGTCGATGTCAAGTGTCGTTACGAGCGTGGTGTCGAGCGTATTGGTATATCGGATGCTGCAAGCATAGGTGTATGCCCGGCCGTTTTCGGCTTTGTCGTCGCTGAAAGTCTTGGGAAGGGCATCCATCGCCGGAGCGGTCCATGTATTCACGACGACCGGTTCGGTCGTACCCGACCGGCGGTCCAGCGTTATTTCGGCAATCTCCAGATCCGTCATCTTTTCGGGCCAGTTCCAAGTCAATGTCACGGCTTTCGCGGTTTGATCCCAGACGCCGGCAAAGTCAAGGACCTGTGTCGGGATAGGTTTGAACGCGACGTTTTCGAAAACGATGTCGGTTCGTACGGCCGTTGCCGTCACATCGATTTGGATCGGCCGGATGTCCGGATGGAACAGTTTAATCCTGTATTGGTCGCCGATTCGGCCTCCGTCGTGGGTCAGACGGAAATAGCCGCGCGAATCGGAAGTCACGGTGTCCAGCAATTGGGTGCCGTCTTCGTTCCACAATTCCAAGAAAGCGTGTTTCAGATGTATTGTGCTGTCGATGTATTTGTTATGAAATAAGAGCTCGTCGCATACAAAGTTCAGGACGGAGGCGGCGGGTACCATGGTTATTTCCGGCACGGTGACGTCGGCTTCGCGCGTCACGACCACTTCGGCCGGAACCGACCGGGGTTCATAGCCTTGGCGACAGAAAACCTCCAGCGTATAGGTCCCCGGCAGTATGCCGCGGAAAACGCAACCGTCGTTCCTCAACTCCGCGGTATCGGTCTTGCCGTCGCTTTTCAGATAGACATAACCGGAATGCGTTTGGGGAAGGCCGGAAAACGTACATTGTACTTTGGATGCAAATCGTTCTATGTCGATGGGCTGATCTACTTCAGCGTCTTCGCCCAGTTCCAAGGCTTCGGCCGGTGTCTTGATCCGGTACTCGTAAGCCAGTTGCCCGTTTTTGATGGCGTCGGCTTCGTGTACCTGCAACGTGGCTGCTCCTCTTGGAACGGCCGCGAACTCGTATCGGCCATCGGCTACTTCGGCTGTCTGCCAGTCGGCTTCGGCCGGCGTCACGCGCAGGCTCAGGCCTTCGGGCAAGGTCGTTACCGTTTCGCCGTCCAGAGTTACCGAACCCGATACCTTGACGGTTTCTCCGGTATAGACAGCTTTTTTGCGGATGTACCAAGTATAATTTTCAACGATGCCGCCGTTGCGGAATTCAAAAACGGTGTCTTTATAGGTGGCGGCTTTGACGGTAAAGCGGTATGAAATGGAATTGAGCATGGTGAATTGTACGGTACCGTCTTCGGCTGTAGTTTTCGTGACAGGTTCTTTTCCTTCGTTTTCAAATGTAACCGTAGCGTTGGCGACCGGTCCGGTTTCAGTGTAAGTTCCGTCTTCGGCATAATCTCTCCCCATGAACTGAATGATAGAATTCGCCCCATAGCTATACATACGGGAGCCGTTGGATGCCGTCGGCAGTGTGTAATTTGTTTCACCCACAGTAATAGTATAGTTAGGCTCTTTATATAAGTTATAAAGATATCTGTCTTCCGTTCCCGTGCATTCGGCTTGTAACTGGTATGTACCGGGATCCACATTTTCGACAGTAAAGACAGATTTACCGTCTTTAACGGTAATGGAGGCCGTATATCGCGTTTCATCGTTTTGCAGCAGCCGGATGGTGCCGACTACTCTGCCATGTTTAGGCATAGAGGTTGTGCCTGTGTGTAAAGTGCCGCTTACCGTTACACCGGCATGGCTTGTCCCCGCGCTGCATATATATAGCGCAAAGACCAACAAGGTCAGAAAGATTTTTTTCATAAGTTTTTAGTTTTGATTGTTTATAAGATGTTATTTAGTTAATGTTTCATTTAATACCCCGTTAGTTGCATGAAAATGAGGATTTAATAAATTTATTTCCGTATTCCCCTCTGTAACGGGTTTCCAATATAGAAAAATTTTCGATACGCCCGACATTTTTTGCAAATTTTTTCATCTTCCAATCGTTTTACAATAATTCCTGTAATACGTTTTGTTCTCAAAAAGAGTTACCTTTGTGCCGGATTTGCTGAGTGGTGGCGTTTTCGTCCGCTTTCGCGCGTTTAACCGCTTCGGCAGGGGGCATGAACATGAAGTGCGGTTTCCGGAACATATTATATGGAATCGGCGGGTGGCCGGTTGCGGTGGCCATGTCGGTTGCGGCGGTAGTGTCGTCCGGACTCCGGCCTGTGTCGGCTCAGGCCGTATCGTTGCCGTCCAAGCCGGCGTTGTCGTTTCTGGAACAGGCGGACTACTATAAATTTCTGAACGAGGATTCCTGTCTTTATTTTGCGAACAAGGCCTATACCGAGAGTGTTGCCATGCAGGACAAACGGCGGCAGGCGGAAGCGCTTACGTACATCGTCGATGCGCATAAGACCAAGGGCGATTACGATAAATCCCTGGAACTGAGTAAGACGCTTGGTGAATTGGCCCAACAGTTGGACGACGACCTGCTCTACGCGCAATCGCTGTATCAGATCGGTACCGTTTATTTGAAAATGGGGGTGTTCGATGCCGCTTACGCCAATTTGACGTCGGCCATTGATATTTTCCGCAATTTCCCGCCTTCCAATCGTTTGGCGGCCGCCTACAATGCGTTGGCGGTGCTTTTCGCCAAACAGACCAATTTCGACAAGGCCCGCGGGTTGTTCGCCGACGGTTTGGCGTCGGTCGATACGGACGACAAGCGGGAATATGTACTTCTGAATAACAATCTGGCTTTGTGTTATCTTTTTTCGGACAACGAGGCGGCGGGCGAGGAGTTGCTCAAATCTTTGATAGATCTTATCGAGAAGGAGGGGATTCCTTACAATCAATCGCGGATTCAGTTGAATCTTTGCCGTATATATATAGATATGGGCCGTATCGAAGACGTATTGCGGTTCGGGGAAGCGGCTTTAGCGGCGGCCCGGAACCGGCATAATCCGTTGTCGGAAGCGCAGGCGCTCTACTATATAGGTTACGCGCACTATTTGTTGCATCAGACGGATTCAGCCTTGCTGTATTTTCTGGCTACCGACAGCGTGACGGCCGATGCGGAGATCCGGATGTACGCCTATACCCATCTGGCGTCCATTTACGGGCAGGCCGGCGATTACCGGAACGCTTATGAATATGAAGTGCGGCAATCGGAGTTGAAAGACTCGCTCAACCTGCGGACCAACCGGGACAATCTCGATAGACTTACGCACGAATATCAATATAAACAGCAGATGGCGGTGCTGGAGGCCGAACGCCGGAAACATCTGCTGACCTGGGGGGCCTCCGGCGTCTTGACCGTTCTCGTATTGGTCGTGTTGTGGGTATTGTATTCGCGGCAACGGCTCAAACTCGACAACATTAAGTTGAAACAGAAAAACATGTCGTTGGAACTGGAACGGCGCAACAAGGAAATTGTAACTCAGACGATGTATCTGCAGCAGAAGAACCAGAGCATCGCCGTTATCGCCGACAGGCTGTCGCAGTCCAAGCATCTGTTCAAGAACAGCAATAAGCCCATTATCGACGATGTAATCCGGGAATTGTCGCTTTCGGCCAAGGATACGACATGGGAAGAATTCGAAATGCGGTTCGAGCAGGTGCATACCGATTTCTTCAAGAATCTGAACAAACGGTTCCCCAATCTCAGTCCGGGCGAGAAAAAACTCTGCGCTTATCTGAAGCTCGGCATGAACTCCAAAGAAATCGCCCAATTGACCCATACCACGGTGGGCAGTGTGGAGCAGGCCCGTTTCCGTTTGCGTAAGAAATTGGGATTGAACGCGGAGATAAATCTATCGACTTTCATAGAGGCCTTGTGAGACCACGGGCCGTTCACGGCCGTTGTGGGTGCCGTAGCCGGAAAAATCCGTAATTCGGGTAATATTTTCGGGAATTTGTGTATGGCGGATTGAAGAGATAAGCCCTACCTTTGTGATATTAATTCGAAAAACAAGAGTTATGAAACGGTTTATTTGTAAAGTTATGACAATAATCGGATTGGCGGCCGGGCTGACGTCCGGCGCGGCGGCTTCGGCATCGGTTTCGGGCCGGATGGCCGGCGAAAAGGCGGAAACGGCCGGAAAGAAGATGCTGGTGGTTTATTACTCCTGGGGCGGCAATACGCGTGTGATAGCCGAACAGATCAAGGCTTTGACGGGCGCGGATATTTTTGAAATAGAAGCTCGGGAGGCTTATTCTTCCGACTATCGGACGGTGGTGGATCAGGCTAAAGCCGAAATTCAAAAGGGAGAAGTACATGCGATAAAGGCCATGCCTGCGAATCTGGCCGATTACGATGTGGTTTTTGTAGGTACGCCCAACTGGTGGAGCACGATGGCGCCGACGGTGGCGGCCTTTTTGAAAGAGGGCGATTTGGCGGGCAAGACGGTGGTGCCGTTTGTGACCCACGGAGGCGGCGGTATGGCGCGTTGCGAGGCGGATATCGTGAAGATGTGCGAAGGCGCGCAGACGCTGAAAGGATTTGCCGTGAACGGTGATGCCGTCGAAAGCGCCGGACCGGGTGTTCGGAAATGGTTACAGAGTATTGGTATTATAAAGTAGTTCCCGTTTTCGGGTTTTTGGTTTTTTAAGGTTGTTGGTTCGCGCATGCGCCGGCTTTATGTCGGTGCATGCGTTTTTTTATTTCCGTCGGCTGCGGTGCCGCCGTTGCGCGGCATCGTTTAGCGGCGGAAGGCGTTGCGACGGTCGGTAAGGTCGTTGCGGTTGCCGGTGGCAAGGGAATTGTTTAATTTTGCGTAGAGCCTGATAGTCGGTATGTCGAATACTTATTTTCAATTCAAGCAGTTCCGGATCGAACAGAATCGTTGTGCGATGAAAGTGGGAACGGATGGCGTGCTGTTGGGCGCGTGGGCGTCCATGGTCCGGTCTGTGCCGGATGAAACTTCCGGGTTGCAAGATGCCGTGCGGATTTCGGAGCCCTTGCGGCTGTTGGACATAGGCACCGGTACCGGATTGGTGGCCTTGATGTTGGCGCAACGGGCGGCCTCCCGTGAGTGGGGCGGGCGGCCGTTTTTCGTGACGGCGGTGGAGCGGGAGGGCGCGGCGGCATCCCAGGCGCGGGAAAATGTGGCGGCCTCGCCCTGGGCGTCTATGGTCACG
>CAMWSI010000054.1 GCA_947176875.1 uncultured Bacteroidales bacterium | reverse complement strand
CCAAGAGGCTTTCGCACCGGCTTCTATTTTATGGACCGGTTCTTTCGTAATCAGATTGATGATGGCGCCTACGGCATTCGAACCATAGAGCGCGGAAGCCGCCCCCTGCACGATTTCGATGCGTTCGATCTGATTGACGTCTATCTGGTCCAAATTGACATTACCGCCCGCCCCTTCGGAAACGAGCCGCTCGCCATCCACGAGAAACAGGATATAACGGCTATTGAGCCCCTTGATTCGAAGATTGTTGCCCATCGCGTTCTCGGAACTCACAATACCGGGCACCACATCCTCCAAGGCTTCCAATACGGAGACCGACGCCGCCTTCTCCATTTCGCGGCTCGGAATCACGGTGGTCAGCACCGGCACATCGGCCAGATGCCGTTCGGTGCGCGTGCCGGTCACGACCACTTCGCCCAAAGACAGAGCCTGTTCCTTAATCTTAAATTCTAACTTGGTATCGGATTGCAATTCGATTTCCGCCTGATCGCTCGTATAAGAAGAATAGTACATCGTACGCACGACATAGGTGCCGGACGGCACATTCTTTATTTCGAACACCCCCTGACCGTTGGTCTGTGCGCCGTACTTCCCGGCCATGACGTAAACGCCCGGAATGGGACCGCCGTCCGTGGCATCCGTCACGCTACCCGATATCGTATAGGATTGCGCCGACGCGAGGCCGTATCCCGACAGAATACATATCAGGAAAGCCAACACCGCCCTCGCACCGGATACTTTGTTTACCCCTTGCATTTTCATTCGAATTTCGGATGCAAAGGTATAACGTTCCATAGGGCGCGACAATCCCCAATTTTAAGTATATATACGAAAACGACTACCCAATAATGACGAAAAAATGCCCGATACAGGGACTACGGCCGGCGGACCGCCGCCATTCCGCGATAGATTTCATCGAACTGTTTCCCGACGGTTTCGGCCGAAAACAACCGCCGCGCCTTGCGTTGCATAGCCGCACCGTCGAACGCGTCGGCGTGATCCAACATCCATTCCAACGTTTCCAGCAAGGCCGCCTCGTCTTCCACCGGCACCATGCGCCCCGTGTGGTCATCCATAATCTCGGCGATGGCCGGTATGGAAGTACAGACCACCGGCTTTCCGGCCGACAGGCTTTCCGCCACGACGACCGAAGCCGTCTCGTAACGCGAGAAGAAGACCGAAAAGGCCGCCCCGGCCAACTGTGTATGCACTTCCAGTGGCGTTACCTCGCCCGTAAAGACCACTTCATCCCGCAAACCTAAGGAATCCGCATAGGCGCGCGTGGCCGCCCAATCCCGGCCGCCGCCCACCATATAACAGACAAAATCGCTCCGGCGTTCTCCCAGACGCTTAAGCACGCGCAGCAGGCCGAAATTGTTTTTCTGTGCTTCGGCAAAACAGCAGACATGCACAAAACGTTTCCGGGGCGTCCCGCCGGCCGCTCCCTCTCCCGCCGGCATCGGGCGCGGCGCCTCGGCAAAAAAGAAATCGTCCACGACATTGCGTACGACCAGATAGTTGGGATGATGCAAGCCGCAACGGCGCATATCCGCGCCCAACGCTTCGGATACCGGCATGACGGCCGCCGAATGCTTTACGACAAAGGCGGTCAGTCTCCGGTGCCACCATCCCGTAAAATGCCCCAGCATATAACGCGTCCAATGCTCCGTAACCGCATAGGGTATGCCATAACGCAACTTTAACCAGTAGGCCGCGACGGCGTTCCGCGTAAGCACTTGGACATGGACGACATCCGGCCGCCATTGCCCGAAAACACGCTGCAAGCCCGCCGCATAAGCCCGGCCATAACGCCACAACCGCAAAAACTTGCCGCCCCGGTTTGCCGCCGGATAATAAACGTAGTGTTCCGTAACCTGACCGCTACGGAGTTCTTCATAACACGTCCGTTCCAAACCCGGCTCGCTTTGTATATACAGCACGTGTACATCCGCATGACGCGATGCGGCCTGCGCATGCTTGCGCACGAACAACCCGCACATCGCGTCGCGGCGGTGCGGATACCAGGCGGGCAGGAACAGGACTTTCACCGGCGGAAAGGATTTAGCGAACCACCTTGCCGTTCAGAATCAGCGTCTCCACCTTGTTGTTGCCGAACGAATACGGCATATATTCGTAGCTCGGAATCGGCTTGGTGATGAACACGTTGGCGCGGCGGCCGCGGCTAATGCCGCCCAATTCGTCGCTCAGGCCGAGCGCGTAGGCCGTGTTGATGGTCGTGGCGTGCACGACTTCTTCCGGGTACATTTTATAACGGATGCAACCCAACGACTGGACGAACTGCATGTTGCCGGAGGGCGCGGAACCGGGATTGAAATCCGAAGCCAAAGCCACGGGCAAGCCGGCCTGCATCATCTTGCGCACCGGCGACAGTTCCATTTCGAGGAAGAAAGCCGCGCCCGGCAATACCGTCGGCATCGTGCCGCGGCCGTCCTTCCACGAGGCTTTCAGGCTATCGATTTCGGCCTCGCCGACATACTCCAGATGATCGACCGACAACGCGCCGTGCTTGACGCCCACCTGAATGCCGCCCGAAAAATCCAGTTCGTTGGCGTGGATTTTCGGCTGAAGGCCGTAAGCCGCCGCGGCTTCCAGCATACGGTCGGTCTCCTCCACGGTAAAGAAACCGCGGTCGCAGAACACGTCGATAAAGTCGGCTAATTTTTCCTTGCCGACGGCCGGTATCATCTCGCGCACAATCAAATCGACATATTCGCCCTGCCGTCCCGCATATTCGCGCGGCACGGCGTGCGCCGGCAAAAAGTTGGCGCGCACCTGCGCCAGATTCAAAGCCTTGAGCCGCGCGATAACGTGCAGCATCTTCAGTTCGCTTTCCAGATCAAGCCCGTAGCCGCTCTTGATTTCCATCGCACCCGTGCCATAGGCCATCATTTCCTCGAAACGCGCCTTGGCCGCCTCGAACAACTCGTCTTCGGTCGCGGCCCGCAAGCGGTCGCATGAATTGAGGATGCCCCCGCCCCGCTTGGCGATTTCCTCGTAGGAAAGCCCGCGGATCTTGTCGTTGTATTCGATTTCGCGGCTGCCGGCATAGACGATATGCGTGTGAGAGTCGCAGAAAGCCGGGAATACGAAACGTCCCGACGCGTCGATTTCCTCCACATCGCCCCAAGCCGCTTTCTTGGGCGCGTAATCGGTCATGGCACCGAAGTCCTTTATCCGGTCGCCCTCCATGCACAGATAGGCGTTTTCCAACACTTGCAATTTTTGCATGTCCGCGCCCGCCACATAGCGGACGTCTTCCGGCAGGATTTGCACCAAGCCTTTGATATTCTTTACAACGAGCATAGTTTGTGTTATTTATTCAATTATTTCAAATATGGGTAACCCGACGCTACGGGCGTTACGAGCGCCCCGATGCCGCGACACAAGCGGCGATTGCCATCACACCCTGCACACCGCAAAGTTACAAATTTACACGCAATCTTGCGGGCTTTACAAAACAGCCCGCCAAACTTCCGCCAAAAATCGTATTTTTGCAATTAACTATTAGGATAGAAAGACATGAGCACTTCGCCTTCGGTGGCCGTCGTAATCCTGAACTGGAACGGCCGGCATTTTTTGGAACGCTTCCTGCCTTCTTTGTTGCGCCATACGCCGGCCGAAACCGCCGACATCATCGTGGCCGACAACGCCTCCACCGACGATTCCGTACCATTCATGCGACAAAACTATCCGCAGATCCGGCTTATCGAAAACGACGTCAACTACGGCTTCGCCGAGGGCTACAATCAGGCTCTAAGCCAAGTGGAGGCCGACTATTACGTGCTGCTCAATTCGGATATAGAGGTAAGTCCGCATTGGGTGGAACCCGTCATCGCGATGCTGGAAGCCGACCCGTCGGCCGCCGCGGCCCAGCCCAAGTTGCGCGCCTACGACCGGCCTACGCATTTCGAATACGCGGGGGCGGCGGGCGGCTTTATCGACCGGTTGGGCTACCCGTTCTGCCGCGGCCGCCTGTTCGACAGCGTGGAGGCCGACCGCGGCCAGTACGACACGCCCAGCGAGATTTTCTGGGCTTCGGGCGCCGCATTGTTCGTACGCGCCGGGCTCTACCGAAAATTCGGCGGTTTGGACGCGGCATTCTTCGCCCACATGGAGGAAATCGATTTCTGCTGGCGGCTCAAAAACTTCGGCTACAAAATACTGTACTGCCCCGAATCGACGGTCTATCATATAGGCGGCGGCACCTTGCCCAAGCGTTCGCCCCGCAAGACCTTCCTCAACTTCCGAAACAATTTATGCTTATTATATAAGAATCTGACACCCGGTCGTTTCCGCCGCGTTTTCTGCGCACGCGTCTTTTTGGACACCGTGGCCGCGCTGTCGTTCCTCGCCTCGGGCGGCCTACCGGAATGCGCGGCCGTATTCAAGGCCTACCGCGCGTTTTTCCAAATGCGCCGCCAATATCGCGCGGATTACGACCTCCTGCCGCGCCACGCCTATGTGGACAACACCTATTTGAGTTCCATCGTAGCGGATTATCATCTCCGTCGGATCCGACGGTTCGACCAACTGAATCCCAAGAAATTCTACAAAGAAGACACCACGGCTTCCACGCCGAGGCGGTAACTGTCCTTGCCGAAGCCGGAGATTGTACCGCGACAGGCCACCCCCATGAGCGAGGTATGCCGGAATTCCTCCCGCGCCGCCACCTGCGACAGATGGATTTCCAAAACCGGCACGGATACAGCCTTTATGGCGTCGTGCAAGGCCACCGACGTATGCGTATAGCCGCCCGCGTTCAGCAGGATGCCCGCACAGCCTTGCCGCAACGCCATATCCTGAACGGCATTGATAAGTTCCCCCTCTATGTTGGATTGGAAATAAACGAAAGTATGGGTCGGATAACGCGCCTCCAAGGCTTTGAGGATGGTCTCGAACCCCTCTTGTCCGTAAATCGTCGGCTCGCGTAAGCCCAACAGATTCAGATTCGGGCCGTTGATGATGCCTATTTTCATAATTTGTCCTGATTTTTCCCGATAGACCGCCCGATGGCGACGGGCCGTTTAATCCGCCTTAGGCATCCCCCATTCGATGGGCTTCAGGCCGCGCTCTACCAATATGCGGTTAGTCTGAGAGAAATGTTTGCAACCGAAAAAACCGCGGTAAGCAGACAGGGGCGACGGGTGCGGCGCCGCCAGCACGGTATGCCGCGTCTCGTCTATGAGCGGCCGTTTGCGTTGGGCCGGACCGCCCCACAACAGGAATACCAACCCGTCCCGATGGGCAGACAAGGCCTTTATGACGGCATCGGTAAACGTTTCCCAACCGTGATCCTTATGCGAAAGCGGCTGGTGTTCGCGTACCGTCAGTGTCGTGTTCAACAGGAATACGCCCTGCCGCGCCCACGACTCCAAATGGCCGTTCGGCAACGGCCTGCAACCGATATCGTCCTGTATCTCCTTATAGATATTCTGAAGTGAAGGCGGCAACGGCTGCGTCTCAGGCACCGAAAAGCACAAACCCTCGGCCTGCCCCGGCCCGTGATAAGGGTCTTGCCCCAGAATCACGCCCTTGACGGCCTCGAAAGGCGTGGCCTCGAACGCATGGAAAATGCGCGGCCCCGGCGGATAAACCGTATATTGACGCTTCTCCGACCGTAGAAAATCCCGCAACGCATACATATACGGTTGCGAGAACTCGGCCTGCAACACCTTGAGCCACGAAGGCTCCAATTTCGGTTGCATGGCCGGCCCGGCCGACGTGTCGCAATGCTTCGCTTCCACCCGACCGACGGTTAGATGCGGTCCATGATGCGTTCGAAATTCTCGGTGCGCGTCGATTCCATGATGACGAACCAGTCAATGATATACCAGATGCCGAGCCCGCCGAGCGTAATGAGCTTCAGAATCCCCAAACCGATTTGCCCCAGCAGGAAACGGTCCACGCCTATCAGGCCGACAGAGAACGAAATCAGCAGCATAATCAGCGGATTGTGCGTCTTAGCCGTCTGCAACGTATAGAAACGATCTTCCGGCAAGCGTTCCAATTTCTCCTGGCAATATCAATAAAAGTTCACTTGAAATAT
>CAMWSI010000053.1 GCA_947176875.1 uncultured Bacteroidales bacterium | reverse complement strand
CCTATCGTGAACGTGCATTTCCAAACCTGCGCCAAATCGGAGTCGGATGGCACGTTGGCACCTAGGATGTTCGACAGCACCAAGCGGGCTCCGAGTATGGAAGTTCCCTTGGCCGGTCCCTCATACACACCGCCGGCCTTTACCGTCATGGGGGCCGCCAATATGGCCACCAAACCCAGCATCAACACTGCTTTCTTCATCATTGTAAATTTTAAGGTTATTGTATCTTGATTCTTTTTCATTTTCATTGACCGCACCATTCCTCAACTTCCCGCACGGTCTTGGGGATTTTGGGTCCCAGCACACTGCATCCTTTCTCGGTCACGATCACATCGTCTTCTATCCGGATGCCCCCGAAGTCCTTGTAGGATTCCAACTTGTCGTAGTTAATGAAATCGGTGAATTTCCCTTCCGACTTCCAAAGGTCGATAAGCGCCGGAATGAAATAGATACCGGGTTCCACCGTCAGCACGAAACCGGGTTCCAACTTACGGCCCAAACGCAGATAAGCCAAGCCGAACTGGTCGGAACGCTTGGTTTCCTCATCGTAACCGAACAGGTTTTCGCCCATGTTCTCCATGTCGTGTACGTCCAGCCCCATCATGTGCCCCAAGCCGTGCGGCATGAACAACGCATGCGCGCCCTGCATGACGGCTTCCTCCACATCGCCTTTCATCAGTCCCAAGTCTTTGAGGCCTGCCGCTATCGTCCTGCAGGCGTTCAGATGATATTCGCGGTAAGGCACACCGGGCTTGACGGTATCTATCGTGGACATATTGGCCTTAAGCACGATTTCGTAAACCTCTTTCTGGCGGTTGTTATAAACACCGCCCACAGGCGTGGTGCGCGTCACGTCGGAACAATAGTTGGAATGTACTTCCGCGCCGGCATCGGCCACCATGAGCCGCCCTTCCTTGAGCAATTGGTCGTGGTGGTGGTTGTGCAGCGTCTGACCGTTCATCGACACGATGGGCGGGAAAGACATGCCGCCGTGGTGGGAGGCCGCAATCCCCTCCATCGCGCCTACAATCTGGTATTCGTAGGTACCGGGTTTGCACATGCGCATGGCCGCCGTATGCATCTGATGCGCCACAATCATCGCCTTTTCGATTTCCTCTATCTCCTCGCGCGTCTTGACGGAACGCTGTTTTACGATGGCCTTGATGAGTTCCACCGACTGGTTTCCGGCCAGTTCGCCCAACGGCATGGCCAGCCACTGCGACAGTTTGATGGCCACGTGCATACGGTAAGGATTTACAAAATGGATGCGTCTGTGGCTCAGCACCGCCTTATGCAGCAATTCGACCAAATCCTTGATCGGCGCCGTGTGCTGTACTCCCGCCGTCGCCGCCTGTTCGGCCACGCTCGGCAGATGTCCCATCCAAATGATGTCGTCCATCGTCAAATCGTCGGCGTAAATCCAATCCTGATCGGCGTCCACATCAATGACACCGACCATACCCGGTTCCTGCAAACCGAAAAAATACAGGAAATTGCTGTCCTGCCGGAACGGATAGGTATTGGCCGCATAATTGGCCGAAGCCTCCTCGTTGGCCGGGAAGACAATCAAACCGCCCTGAACGTCTTTTTTCAACTGCGCCCGTCGCGCCGTATAGATTTTCTTGTCAAACATATCGTATTCCTCCTTACAGTCCTTGTTTATCGCTTGATGAATTTGACCGCCGCCCGGCCATCCGCGCCCTCAAACACGCAGACATAAAGCCCCGGCTTCAATCCGGTCACGGAGAACGCATAATCGCTCTCGCCTTCCGCAAGACGCAAGTCATGCGCCAACGTGCGGACATTCTCGCCCAACATATTGAGCAGGTACAGCCGGCCACGCCCCGCCTTGACGGCCTTGAAACGAAGGTGCAATTCGTCCGTCGTCGCGCCTATCACCGTAAACAGACTCTCGCCTTCCGCACTCAAATCCGAGACACATTCGTTGGCCGTCATCGGGGCATGACTGCCGATCGGCAGACGCACGTCGTCTATCCACACGCGGTCCGCGCCGCCCGACTCGCTCGCATCTTTCACATACAGCCATTCCAGCGTATGGCGGCCGGCCGGAACGGGAAAACTGACATACGTCCACGGTGTCTCCCTGTTCCAACGTCCCTGCATGACACCGTCCATCAGGAAGACCAGAAAATCGCCCACCGTCGCGGTTATGCCTTCCGTAGAAGTACGGAAATAAAAACCTACTTCATCGTCCAACAGCACATCGACCGTAAAACGCAGACGGCTCGTATCGCGATCGCTTATCCGGGCGCTGGCCGCACAATATTTCCCGCCGTGGGCGGCGGAATCCGAAATCACCCAGTCCGAAGCCGTGTCCCATGCCACAAACCCGAAACCGCCGCTTTCGAATGTCTCGACCACCGGGCCGATATAAGAGGTCAGTCCGGCTTCCTGAACGCGCCCGTCGGCATTCATCTTGGCAATGACCGTGTAAACATCGTAGCGGAACTCACCCGTTGCCGCTCCCAGCGGGAATTCCCGCGTCACGGTATCACCGGCCTCTATCGTTCCCCAATCCGCCCCGTCTTCAGGCAAAATCAAATAACTTTTTTCCGAAACGAAAGAGGTTTTAATGTCGCGGGCCGCCGCGGAACCGCCGTTATACAACCGCAATGTCGCCTTTACCGTTTCACCGGCATCCAATACGCCGTTCGGCTCCGCCGTACCGGCATCGTCCACCTCCGCGGCCAGCAACTGCAAATCGGAAGCGGCCACTACGAACCGAAACATGCGGACAATCGGCTCCGTCGCATCGTCTGGCGTCAATTCCACATAGTAACGTACCAGATGATTGTTCGGAACGTCAGGCGATATGCCGAAAAATACTTTTCTGTCTATATCCGTCTCCGATCCGGGCTGGCTCGTTTCCGCATAAACATAAGCCTCTTCCTCCTCGAAATACGGATCGTCCGACCGCAACCGCACTTTGAGACCGTTCACCGGCTCCGTTCCCAGATTCTTAAGATGCAACGAAAGTCCGTAACGTTTGCCGTACAGACCTTTTTCGACAACCTCATCGCCATCGTACACCGTCGCGGACTGGACAAAAACGAATTTCCCTTCCGGCATCGAGACCTTGATGGCGATTTCATTATCGGAATAATCGCTCGCGCCCGCATACAATCTGTATGTGCCGACATCCAGACCGGTGGTCGGCACATCGGCCTCTCCGGCGGCATCGGCCGAAACCACGACAACGACCCCGTTGGAATCGTAAAGGGACAATTGGGCATAAGGCGCCGTCTGTACGCTCAAAGACGAAATACCCACGACGATCTCCGTCTGGCATTCAATCGGTACAGGCACCGGTTTTTTCTTATAAGGCCGATAGGAAGGATCGCCGAAGAGTTCGTAGATTTCCCAGTAATAATTGTTCATGTCGGAACCCGAACCCTCGACGGACATATTGCCGTGGTAGATGATATCGGAAGCCGTAACGGCCCAATCCGAAAAATCTTCGCCGTGCGTATGATAAAAACAATCCATCGTACCGGTTCCCGTATTCAGATACGTGTATTCCTTGTTGCCGGATGAAACGATATCCGTCAAACCGACCACCCAATAGAAATCCTCATCGAAATAAGAACTGTTCGTGGCACCTATGTAAACGACCGCCCCCTTGTCGGGACGCCGCAACAATTCTTCGCCGAAACAAGGCGACTGGTGGTTGAACTTCCCCGTAAGACAGCAATTGCCTATCATCATCGGATATTTATCCTTATTGAAAATCTTATTTCTCAAAACGGAAACGGAAATGAGCGGGTCGCTCCAGTTGTCTTCCAATCCGTGGCCGGTATAGCAAATGAGCCCGGCACCGGCCGAAATGCGACTGATGATTTCGTCTTCCATCTCCCCTGTGGAAGAAGCGGGAGCCAGATACAACAGTGAGGCCACGCCGTCTTCCGCGGCGGCATAAGCATTGATATAACGCAAGGCGGGATTGAGATGGGAGAGATTGAACCGCGAATCGTTACCGGCCACCAGCAAGGTCGTATCGACAAAACCGGCCGCTTCTTCAGCCAGACGCGACATATACATCGTCTTATGTATCTGCGGCATCAACTCGTCGGTCGTCGTCGCGGAGAAACGGCCGAGATAGGCATCCGGCAATTTATCGCCCGTATATTCGACGAAATAGAGGTCCGTGATATGGTCGTTGTAATAACTTTCACGGCTCTCGAACGGCGGTATCTCTTTCGTATCCCCCACCAACAGGACATAAGTGGGAGCCGGCGACGCCTCCGTGGCCTGATCGTACAGTTTCTTAAGATAATCGCGAATCGATTCGCTGGTGTTTCCCACTTGCGCGTCGGACGTGTAAGCCTCCACGACATCGTAACCTTGCCGCCGCTTCCAAGCGATGAATTCCTGCAAAGAATCCCTGAACTTGGGGTCGGACACGATGGCGTAACGCAACGGCTGGTCCTCCACTTTGTCCGCCTTGGCCGCCCGTTCCGCAAAACGTAAGGCCGACGCATTGACTCCCATATTTTCGGCCACCCGGAAGCCCTTTGAACGATAACGCCGCTTTTTCGCCTGCGTGGCGTCATAGTCCGCGCCTTCGAATCTGATTTCAAACGCAATGTCCGTATGGACGCGCAAACGGTTCCGCGAAGGTTCGTATTCGACGGGCGAAACGATAACCTTGGCCAAGCGCACACCGCGGCTCTCGCCCATGATTTCCACCCGCACCAACGCTTGCGCATGATAACCCTTGGCGGCATAGGCCTGCCGGTCGTAAGCGAATGCCGGAGCCGGTTTAGACCCTTTGCTCACCGGCGCCTGCATCGGGAAAAGCGGTACATTGTCGCCATAAGCCGGCAAATCCACCATCTCGACCTTGTCGCGCAACATCTCGACGACCGGCTCCGCCCCCTGCGGTATCTCGATAATTTCGATACGGGCGGGCAAAGCGGGTTGTCCGATTTCACCCATCGGCACATAACCGTCTATGGCCAATGACAGGAAACGCCCGTATTCCGGCGTTTCCACAATCCGGACATCATCTATCCGGCCCAACGTCGTCCTGACCTCCATGCCATCGAATGTCGAAGCTTTGAGTTGCCAGGCATTGACGATATTTTTCTTGACGGCAAGCGGATTCGCCGTCGGCTCGGCCGCGAACGAGCGCCAGCCCGACGCCGCCACCAGACCGACGGCAAGCATCAGACGCAAGCCTATAATTCGTTTTAATTGCATCATATTATCCTTTTTTTTATTATGCGGTTAAACTTTTCAAACACGTTTCAAGCCCGGCACCACCCGGAGCAAGCCCGGAACCATCCGGCCGGCACCAAACGTCCCTTTCTTTCAAGAGGACAAATATAAACAATTCGGGAACAAAAAACCATAGAAAAAGACCGAACGGACCGGAACAAAAAAACAAGAGACGCCGCCCCGAACGGAGCGACGTCTCATATGTCTATCGGTCCACACCCCCTACCGGATGCACCGACCCTAAATTCCATCATATTATTGCCCGACAACCAGTACTCCCGGCAAAGCCGGCATCCGCCGCGGTCTATCGTTCGTCGGAAACCGTCAAACGTTTCCGCCCCTTGGCACGACGGGCGGCCAATACACGACGACCGTTGGCCGTGGACATTCTTTCTCTGAAGCCGTGTTTATTGATGCGCTTTCTCTTGGAGGGCTGAAATGTGCGTTTCATGATTTCTCTTTTTCAAATAGTTAATTATCCGTTCTTTAAGCCTCATTTTGCGTCTTTA
The DNA here is from genome assembly GCA_947176875.1 of uncultured Bacteroidales bacterium. Classification (GTDB taxonomy): domain Bacteria; phylum Bacteroidota; class Bacteroidia; order Bacteroidales; family P3; genus CAMXAS01. Next base: position 372 of record CAMWSI010000053.1, on the reverse strand, counting down.
CAATGCAGTTTCTGCCGCAAAACGGACTGCAAAGGTAGCATTTTTTTTCTAAAAAGCAATCCATTTAGAAAGAGAAATTCATCTGCTTCTTGTTCATATCGACGGAATCGACCCGAATCTTCACGCGATCGCCCAGTTTGTAAGATTGTCCGGTACGGACGCCCACCACGCGGTAGTTTTCCTCGTCCAATTCATAGAAATCGTCCGTCAGACTGCGCAAAGGCACCATGCCTTCGCAATAATTGCCTTCCAACGCCACATATATTCCCCATTTGCTGACCCCCGAAACCAGACCCTAAAAATGCTCCCCGACTTTGTCGGACAGATATTCGGCCTGCATGTATTTGACGCAGGCGCGCTCGGCTTCGGCGT
>CAMWSI010000052.1 GCA_947176875.1 uncultured Bacteroidales bacterium | reverse complement strand
GGTTTGTTGTCCGACCTCATGACGTTTGTCTATACCGGCTACCGTTGCCGGCTGTTGTTCGTGGGCGACCGGGCCCAGTTGCCGCCGGTGGGTTCTTCGTACAGTCCGGCTTTGGAGGTCGATTTCCTGAACCGGCGTTTCGCGCATCTGGATGTCGGTTTTACGGAGGCTCGGCTGACGGAGGTGTTGCGGCAGGCGGCCAGTTCGTTGATTCTTTCCAACGCCACCTATCTGCGGCAACGGCTGGCGGAAGAGGATTTCACGCTGCCGGTGTTCGCGTTGCATTCATCGGCGGCCGGGTCATCCGTATCCGACGTCGGGTCACCCGTAAGAGAAGATTTTTTCCAACTCAAAGGCGAGGATTTCGAAGATACGTTGCAAAGTGTCTATGGCCGTTCCGCGCGCGAAGACGTCGTGTTCGTCACACGTTCCAACAAACGCGCCAATCTGTTCAACAAGGCTATACGGGAGCGCGTTTTCGGCCTGGAGGAGGAAGTTTCGGCCGGCGACCTGCTCATGGTGGTGCGCAACAACTACTATTGGACGGAGCAGATGGAAAAAATCGGTTTCCTGGCCAACGGCGATATGATAGAGGTGTTGAAAGTCAGACAGTACAAAGACTTATACGGTTTCCGCTTCGCCGACATAGAGGCGCGGCTGACCGATTATCCCGACGAACCGCCTCTGGAACTCAAGATCTGTTTAGACAGTCTGCATGTGGAGGGACCCTCTCTGACGTATGCCCAAAACAAACGGTTGTGGGACGAAGTCATGCTCGACTATGCCCATCTGAGAACCAAGGCCGAACGGGTCGCGGCCGTCAAGAGAGACCCTTATGTCAATGCGTTGCAGGTCAAATACGCCTATGCGCTGACGTGCCACAAAACGCAGGGCGGCCAATGGCCGACGGTATTCGTCGATCTGGGCTATTTTACGGACGATATGCTGGAGGCCGATTTTTTCCGTTGGCTCTATACGGCCTTGACCCGCGCCGAAGACCGGCTCTATTTGGTCGGATTCGATGAAAAATGGATATTCTGAAAATCCATAAGGGGGATGTTTGGCCGGGGAATCAGGTGTTTTTTCACAGCGTTTTTTTGCGGAGGCCTGTAACTTTCGGCAGGCCTTGAACGTCTTTATCATAAAAGCACGGTGGCAATGGTATTCCGGATAGCGTAGGCAGGCATGGGCTGTATGGAGGAAAGGTCATATAATCAGGTGGTGGAGGCTTGTGCCGACCGGCTGTACGGGTTTGCGTACCGTCTGACCCGGGATGCGGAAGCTGCGGCGGATTTGGTGCAGGACGCTTTTCTTAAACTATGGGAATACGGGGAGGAGGTCAAGGAACCCGCCGCTTTTTTATACGCCGTGCTTTACCGCGCTTTTGCGGATGCGGTGCGGCGCGGGCGGCTCAAACGGCGTTACGCGGCGGATGCCGGCTTGTCGGAGCCGCCGGGGCAGGGCGACCGCGCTGTGGAACGCATGGAGTGGTGCGATTATATGGCGGAAGCGCTGGCCGGTCTTTCGGATGTGCAACGGGCGGTGCTGTTGTTGCGCGACTATGAGGGTTACAATTATGCGGAAATCGGCGAAATGACGGGTTTGAGCGAATCGCAGGTCAAGGTATATCTTTTCCGGGCACGGGTCAAATTGAAGACGATATTGCGGAACCGGATGTAAATGCATGATATGGAAGAAATAAGGTTGAACGGGATGCCGGTCGAGGCTTGCCTGCTGGATTATGTCGAGGGGCGGTTGCCGGCTGAGGCGGCGCGGGCGGTGGAGGCTTTCCTGGCGGAAAATGCGGATTGGGCGGCGCAGGTCGCGTTGTTACGTGAGCCTGTGCCGGTGTCGGCGGATGCAGTTTCGGAGGCATTGGCTTGCCCGCCGGAACTGAAGGCGCGGCTGTTGCGACCGATGGATGCCCGTGGGCGATCCGGCGGAGGCGTGCGCTTTGGACGTCCCGCGCGTTCGGTGCGGCCCGTAGGGGTTGTGCGTCGTGGGGTTTACTATGCGGCGGCCGCCGTGGCCGTCTTGCTGGTGGCATCCGGCATCGTGTGGCGGACAGCGGGTGACCGGTCGGACGGCAGGAGGGCGGTGCTTTCAGCGATGGCGGATATGGATGACGCGGTGGCGGCATTATCGGTTGAACCTGATTGGGGACAGGCGGCCGTGCCTGAGCGGCCGTCGGATGCGGCACCTGAGGTGACGGATGCGGGGAATGCCGCGCTGGAAACGGCGCAGGCGGTTGAAGTGGTTTCGGATAAGCTGTTGGCGATGGAGGCACCGGCACCGGTCGCGCCTGTGGGGGTGGAAAAATCGTCGCATAGTTTTTTTGAGATACAGCCGCTGCGTGGAGTTCATCGGTCGGCGGATTGGCTTGAAACCCGCGGACAGGTGCAGACATTGTTGGCCCGCGACCCCGTTGAGGTGACGGCGGCCGATTTCTCCGGCAGGGCGGGGGCGCGCCGTCCCCGTTTCGAACCGGACGCCCTTATCGCACAGGCCTATGCCGCCCTGGCGCGTCGCATCGAGCGGCAGCGGATCCGCAAGGAAATACAAAGGGAAGTGACGGCTTCGTTGCAGGCGGATGCGGAAACGCAGCCGGTCTTTTGGGATATATAATTAGCAAAACGGTATAATGGGAAAACACATGTCTATATGGGGAAAAGGCATCGGATGCCTGTTGGTGTCGGGGTTGCTTTTGCCCGCGTCGGCACAGCGGGTTGGACGGACGGTGGAACCGGTCTCCACGATGCGCTACGAGCCTGAAAAAAAAGAGGCGGTCGCGGAGGCGGCCTTGCCGGCAACGGCGGTAGCGGCTGATACGGTGGCGTCTGCGGCCGACCGTCTTGCCGAAAGGTCTTTGACCCGCGATGCGCAGGACGGGCTGACGTTGCAGGTGGCCGCGGCCAGCCGTCTGTCCGTCCGTCTGGTCGGCGACAGCCTGCGGACGCCCGCCACGGCGGATATATATGCGGTAAAAGTGGCGGAGGGCGTTTATCGTCTGGAAGGACAGACGGGGCGGTTCGACATAGACGGCGGCATGGAGCGGCTGCATCTGGCCGTGGCGGGCGGATCCGATGTCGAACTGTCGGGCGTCAGGCCCCGCCGGGCATTGGAGGTCGCGGTGATGGGCGGCAGCACGTTCCGCATCGTGCCGGACACGGTGGCGGACCGGCAGGCCGACACTTTGCCGGATTTGGACATAAAGGCCGACCGCTGGGCTATTGTTTCAACCGAAGTCTGGCCGGTGCGGCAGGCACGGGTGTCGGCCGCACCGCTTTCGGCGGTCGGGCTGAACGCGCCGCTCGTCCACGTGCTTTCGGGCGGCGGCATGGTGAATAACCGTTTTGATAGGCCTGATACGTCCGTTACGCAACCCGCGTCCGATTTGGCGGCAGTCCCGTCCTCGTCCCGTCCCGCTTCCGCCGTCTATGTTTACGCCACGTCCTCGCGGGATGAATCTTCCGCATCCGGAATCGATCCGAAATCCGAGCCGCTGACATGGGTACAGGACTGGGCGGGCGGCTATGTGGACGGTTTCCTGCCCAAGGTATGGCGCGGGAAACAGCGGTTCAGAGGCCATTGGATGGGCTTGGAATTCGGCTACAATTACTACCATACGCCGCATAGCGGTCTGGGTACGGTATGGCCCGAAACCCCCTATGGCTGCGAAAACCTGCAACTGAATTACGGCAAATCGGGCAGTTTCGCCTGGAATGTGTTTCAGGTTAGTGTCGGCTTCAATTCCGTCCATTGGGGCTTGGTCACGGGTATGGGTTTCCAATGGGACAACTACCGTTTCGATGAGGCCGCCACGGTGCCGGTGCGCGAAAACGGCAACCTGACGTTCCGTCCGTATGCCGGGGAAGCCGAACGGCATTATATCAAGAGCAAACTGGGCGTGTCTTATTTCCGCATACCGGTGCTGCTGGAATACAACCATGCCAAGCGTTGCGGCCGTTGCGCCTTTCACATTTCGGCCGGGGCGGTTCCCGCCGTCAAGATGATGGCTTGGACGAAGCAGACGTACGAGACGCCCGGCGGCGGCCGTCACAAGGATAAGGCTAAAAATGGCTTGTATGTCAATCCGTTCAAAGTCGATCTGGTGGTCTCTGCGGGCTGGGGACCGTTGAGCCTTTATTTTTCCTATGCGCCCACGCGTTTGTTCTTGAAGAACAAGGCCGTGGATTTGACGCCCTTCGGTTTCGGACTGTGGTTGGGGATATTTTGACGGCATTGACATGAACGGACGATGGATTTTGCCTCCGTGTCGGGTCACACGTTTTGCATGAAAAATTATCATGGAGAAAGAACTAAAAGCATAACGATATGAAAACGAAAAATTGGCTTAAAATCATGGGAATGCTCTGCCTGACGGTCGGGCTGACGCTGCCGGTCTGCGGCAGGCAGAAAAACGTCATGATTAAAAAGGCGTCGGGCGTGCTGTTGAAGAATACGTACCGGCCGGGTGCGTTCACGCAAATCAAGGTCGGCGGTAATTTCGGCGTCGAGGTCTATCCGGCCGAAGCCGATTCGGTGGTCATTGTCGCCGACGAGGTGCTGATGCCTTATATCGAGCTGGGGGTCGGCGACCGGATGATCAATCCCCGGTATAAACGGAGCCTCAATATCAATGGTGACATGCCGGCGCCATTGGTCAAGGTGTATTGCCGGCAATTGACGGGCGTGGAAGTTTCGGGAGTCGCCGAATTGAAGACGATGGGCGTTTGCGATGCGGCCGGCGGCAAATTCCGGGCACATTGTTCCGGGGCTGCCGAAGTGACGGTGACGTTGGCGGCAGGCGGCCTCTTGGCCGAGTTATCCGGTGCGGCCGATGCCACGATAAAGCTGTCCGGAAGCGCGGCTTCCGTCATGTGTCAGGCGTCCGGTGCGGCGGAGCTGGAACTTGAAACCGGCGCGTTGATGGATTTCATAGGCGAAGTATCGGGAGCCGCCGATATCAAACTTTCCGGTTCGTCCGAAACGGCCAATATGGAGGCTTCCGGCGCGGCAAGGTTGAATGCCAGGCATTTTATCACGCAGACGGCCATCGTGCGGGCCAGCGGCGGCGCGCGGGCCGAGGTTTTTGTCGAGAAACAGTTGAACGCGACCGCCTCGGGGGCGGGCAACATTGTTTTTTACGGCAACCCGGCTTATTCCGCCAATACGTCGGGGGCGGGTACCGTTTCCAAACGTTAGGATGGCGTGAACGGGGGCGGCCTGCCGGGCATGCGGCCGTTTGCCGAAAAATGTTTATTTTTGACGGGCGATGTCCGGACGCGCGCCGAGGGGCGGTGCGTGCGTGCTCGCCCGTTAAAAGTATCTGATTATGAAGAATGCCGTTTTGCCGGAGGGTTTGCCTTCTCCGGCTTATATTTTGGACGAGACGCTGTTGAAACGCAATCTGGAGAAGATACGAGCCGTGGGCGAGGCTTCCGGCGCCGAATTCATTTTGGCGCTCAAAGGTTTCGCCATGTGGAGTGCGTTTCCCATTTTCAATGCGGCCGGTTTCAGCAAGGCCACGGCCAGTTCGCCCTGGGAAGCCCGTCTGGAGATGGAGGAGATGGGGGCGCCGGCCCATACGTACGCGCCCGCCTATACGAACGAGGAAATGGAGGAAGTGGCGTCGATGAGCAGCCACATCACGTTCAATTCGCTGGCGCAGTTCCACCGTTTCGCGGACAAGGCGCGGGAGATTAATTCCACGGTGTCGTTGGGCTTGCGGGTCAATCCGGAGTTGAGCCTCGTGGAGACGGACTTGTATAATCCCTGTGGCGAGAATTCCCGTCTCGGCGTCCGCCGTTCGGAACTGCCCGATCCGTCCGCTTGGCCGGCGGCCTTGGACGGGATGCACTGCCATGCGCTCTGCGAGAGTTCGGCGGCTGAAAGCGCGTTGCTTGTACGGCGGTTTGAAGAAAAATTCGGCGATTATCTGCCGCATTTGCGTTGGGTCAATTTCGGCGGCGGCCACCTTGTGACGCGGGCGGGTTACGAAACGGACGTTTTGGTCGGCGCGTTGCGCGATTTCAAGGCGCGGCATCCGCACTTGCACGTCATTCTGGAGCCGGGCAGCGCGTTTGCCTGGGAAACCGGCTACCTGCTCTGCACGGTATTGGAT
>CAMWSI010000051.1 GCA_947176875.1 uncultured Bacteroidales bacterium | reverse complement strand
GAGAATCTCAGGCCAAAAACCGTTATACGTTTTTTGCCAAGCAGGCGAAGAAAGTCGGTTATGAACAGATAGCGGCTATTTTTGAAGAAACGGCACGTCAGGAAGAGGAACACGCCAAGATTTTCTTCAAATATCTGAAAGGCGGCATGGTGGAGATCACGGCTTCCTATCCGGCCGGTGAAATCCTTGATACGAAGGCTAACTTGAAAGCGGCTGCCGAAGGCGAACACGAAGAGGCGCAGGATCTGTATCCCGCTTTTGCCGAAACCGCCGAGAAGGAAGGTTTCGGCGATATCGCCCATTCTTTCCGTGAAATTTCGGAAGTGGAACAGGAACACGAAAACCGTTACCGTAAACTGTTGGAAAACGTGGAGAAAAACCGCGTTTTCGAAAGAGAGGAAAAAGTTTATTGGTATTGCCGTAACTGTGGTTACGTTCATTTCGGCAAAAAGGCGCCCGCCGTATGTCCGGCTTGCAAACACCCGCAGGCGTACTACCAATTGCAGGTAAGAGAATATTAAAATACCGTTCAGGTTCTTGAAAGGCCCTGCCCTGCTTGCAGACGGCGGGGCTTTTCTTTTGGACGACAGAATAATGCAAATAAATAGAGTATGGAAAATAACGACAAAAGGAAATTCTCTCCGCTGTTGATCATAGGCCTCCTGTTTTTCATTTTCGGTTTCATCACATGGCTTAATTCCGTATTGGTGCCTTTTCTGAAAACCGCCTGCGAACTGACGAATTTTCAATCCTATTTCGTGACGTTCGCGTTTTACATCGCCTATTTCGTTCTGGCGCCGTTCGCTTCGGGCATCATCGGAAAGTTGGGTTATAAACGGTCGATGTCGGTCGGACTCTGGATTATGTCGCTCGGGGCGCTCGTATTCCTGCCGGCGGCCGCGGTGCGTTCCTACCCGCTTTTCCTCATCGGGCTGTTTCTGTTGGGCGGCGGTCTGACGTTGCTCCAGACGGCGGCCAATCCGTATGCGGCCGTATTGGGTTCGCCCGAGAGCGCCGCCCGCCGCATCAGCATCATGGGTGTATGCAACAAGACGGCCGGTATGCTGGCGCCGCTGTTGCTCTCTTCGTTCACCATCAAGAAGGCCGAACAGATACAGTTGCAAATTGCGAAAACCGGCGACCAACCGTTTTTGCATGTGCCGTTGTTGGATGAGTTGGCGCGCCAGTGTATCGTGCCTTATGTTTTCATCGTGGTCAGCCTTTTTTTACTGGCTGTCTGGATACATTATTCCGCCTTGCCGGAAATTGCGGAGGAAAAGGCCGTCGTTTCCGAAAGATTCTCGTTGCGCCGTTATCCGGCTTTATGCGGGGGTATGGCGGCCATATTCTTTTATGTGGGCGCGGAAGTCATCAGCATAGACACGTTGATCAACTATGCGTTTTCCTTAGGCTATGGTTCGGATCAGGCCCGTTGGTTTCCCGTGCTGTCAATGCTCATGTTGCTGGCCGGTTATTTTATCGGTATCTGGGGCGTTCCGAAACATTTCTCGCAACGGCAGGCTTTGTCGGTCTCGTGTGCGGCCGGCATTCTGTTGAGCGGCGCCGCCTTGTGGACGCCGGGTGCTGTTTCGTTGTTCCTGCTGGCGGCCTTGGGGCTGGCCAACGCCATGATATGGCCGTCTGTCTGGGGCTTGGCCGTCCAAGGACTCGGCCAGCATCTTCACATCGGATCCTCCCTGTTGATTATGGCCATCGTAGGCGGTGCCGTGTTGCCGTTGGGCTATGGTTTCGCGGCCGACCGGATCGGTTTGCAGGCCGCCTATTCCATCTTGCCGGTCTGCTACGGGATTATAGGCCTGTATGCTTGGCGGAATGGAGAGGTCAGGCGATGAGGTTGAATCTCCGGAGCAATGGAACCGGAATATTCGCTAAAATCGGCTCTTTCTTTGTTTTCTTGGAAAAATCCATTAACTTTGGGGGCTTACAGATAATTGGAGATTTTTATTAATAACAATATACTAACTGATAATGAAAAGGTTATTTCCTGTTTTTGCCTTGGCGACATTGGTTGCAATGAGTTTGGTATCTTGCAAACAGAACGAGGTCAAATTACATCCGTCGGTCGGTGAGATTTACAACACCGCGTCCGCGACGTCGACGATGGGCGGCGACGGCATTATTTTCCATGTGGATGAAAGTGCCGGTTATGCTTTGGTCTGCAGTATGAACGATTTGAAACGCGACCGTCAGACGGTAGCGACGAGAGACCATATATGGGAAAGTGATTTTACCTGGAGCGTTTTCGGAACCGATACCGTTATGGAGAAAGATACGATATGGGCGGAGGTTACGCGTTCCATTAAACATTTCGTGGGCAAAACCTCTATCGACGATTCCATTTTGCCGGGTTCCATAGTCAATGAACCGGAGAAGTTCACGAGATATGATTACGAGGAAAACGATTCGGTCATCACGATATATCCGATGTTGCGTTATAAAGCGTACAAGGAAAACGGCGAACAGGTTCTGCCGCCCTATGAGGAAGCGACGGCCTATCTCGGCTTTATCGGAGAATTGATCGATGTCGATACGATTTTGACGGGCGTTACGGTGGAGTTGTTCAGTGATACGACTTGGACAGAAGATACGGTCACCGTCGGCGGTCGGAAATACGCGTTGGCCGTAAACGGTACGTTTGAAAGCGGAGAAAATGTAACGTTGTATCGTCCGTTTGAAGATACGGTGGAAAGAAGGACGAGAACCTATAAGGTTATGGAGGCCGGTTATTCCGATACCTTATGGAATAGCGTGAAGAAAGGCGACCGGAAAGTGATGGTCAGCGGCGAATGGCAATACGCGCTTGATACGAATTGGAGTTTCAGTTATATCGGCATAGGCGAGGAAGATCCGGACGGTTCCGTCAATACGGACAAAATCGTGAATGCCGACGTGCCCTGCAGACAGAAAGTGACACCGGACAGCAGCAGTGCCGCGCGTACGTGCCGTAACTATTTCACGAATGGTTATGAAGAGAACAGAACCGCTTATGCGGCCGATACGGCGTTCAAATATACGCAAGGGCAGTGGTATCTGCCGTCGCGTGCCGAATTGAGATACCTGTTCGATGCCAAAAACAAGATCAATGAAATGAACGCCGGGACGAAAGGTTTCGAACCGTTGCAGAACTGCTATTGGTCTTCGAATGAGAAAAATGCACAGACCGCATGGTACAAATGCTTTACGGATAACGGTGTGGAAAGCTATATTCCGAAAGCCAACAACAACTACCGTGTCAATATTCGTGCGATACGTAAAGTGGAATGGCCGTTGAAATAACCGATTTCAGGTCTTGACGATACAAAAGCCGCTCCGCTTCGGGGCGGCTTTTTTTAAATCATAACAAACAATAAAAACGATGGATTTTGTAGAGGAATTACGTTGGCGGGGCATGTTGCACAGCATGATGCCCGGAACGGAAGAATTGCTGAATAAGGAACAGGTGACGGCTTATGTGGGGATCGACCCGACGGCCGACTCATTGCATATCGGACATTTGGTCGGCATCATGATGCTGAAGCATCTGCAACGTTGCGGCCATAAACCGTTGGCCTTGGTGGGCGGTGCCACGGGCATGATCGGTGACCCTTCGGGTAAATCGCAGGAGCGCAAATTGCTGGACGAGGAGTCGTTGCGTCACAATCAGGCCTGCATCCAGCGTCAGCTGGCCAAGTTTCTGGATTTCGATTCGGACGGGCCGAACCGCGCCGAACTCGTGAACAATTACGATTGGATGAAAGACATGAGTTTTCTGGCGTTTATCCGCGATATAGGCAAACACATCACGGTGAACTATATGATGGCCAAGGATTCGGTTAAAAAGCGTTTTTCAGGCGAAACCGGTACCGACGGCATGTCGTTTACCGAATTCACGTACCAGCTCGTGCAGGGTTTCGACTTTTTCCATCTGTTTCAGGCCAAAGGCTGCAAGTTGCAGATGGGCGGATCCGACCAGTGGGGCAATATCACGACCGGTACGGAATTGATCCGGCGCAAACTCGGCGCGGAGGCCTACGGCCTGACCTGTCCGTTGATTACCAAAGCCGACGGCGGTAAATTCGGCAAGACCGAAAGCGGCAACGTATGGCTCGATCCGGAACGGACGTCGCCCTATCAGTTCTACCAGTTCTGGCTCAATTGTTCGGACGATGACGCGGCGCGTTACATCCGTATCTTTACGCTCTTGAGCCGTGAGGAGATAGAGGCTTTGGAGGCCGAACACCGGCAGGCGCCGCATCTGCGGGCGTTGCAGAAGGCTTTGGCGCGCGAGATTACGGTACAGGTGCATTCCGAAGCCGATTACAACGCGGCCGTGGAGGCTTCCGAGATACTGTTCGGCAAAGGCACGACCGAGGCGTTGAAGCATTTGTCTGAAAAGATGTTCCTGTCTGTTTTCGATGGCGTGCCGCGTTGCGACATGAACCGGACGACATTGGACGCGGGCGTGGGCATGATAGAATTCCTTTCGAAGGACACGGGCATTTTCGCCTCCAAAGGAGAGGCGCGGCGTGCGTTGAAAGAGAACAGCGTTTCGGTCAATAAGCAGAAGGTGAACGAGGAAACACCCGTCGATCCGTCACTTTTGCTGAACGGGGCCTATATCCTCGTACAGAAAGGCAAGAAGAATTATTACGTCGTACAGGTGCGTTAAAAGGATTATGGGACTGACGCGTTTTTACGCCCGGTGGTTCGACGGGTGCGCATCGGTGGCCTCTGAAGCCGCCGGGACGGTGTCGGCGCCGGAAATCTGCTATCTGACGGAGCAGGAGAGCCAGCATTGCGCCAAGGTGTTGCGGATGCGGGCGGGAGACGTTATCGAAGTGACGGACGGCGAGGGGGCGTTATACCGGGCCGTATTGCAGCAGGTGGATGTCAAGTGCTGTGAGGCGCGCATAGAAACGGTGCTGGCGATGGCGGACGCGGCTTCCGGCGGCCGGCCGCGGGTACGGATTGTCATGGCGCCGACCAAGCAGACCGACCGTATGGAGTGGTTTTTGGAAAAAGCGACGGAGATGGGTACGGATTGTTTCGGTTTTGTACGGACGCATCGGACGGAGCGGGACAAATTGCCGGCCGACCGTATGGAGAAGATTTTAGTGTCGGCAATGAAGCAATCGTTGCAACGCTATAAGCCTCGGTTGGAGCCTTTGTGTACGTGGCGTGCGTTTATGGAGGCCGAACGGGCGGCGGGTGCGCCTGCCGGGGCGGGTGTCGCCCTGGATGCCGAAGCGTGCCGGGCGGCCGGGCGGCCGGATTCGGGGCCGCTTAAATGTATCGCCTATTGCGGCGAACAGTACCCGCGTGTCGAATTGGCCGCCCTACTGCGGCAGGCGCAGGACCGTCTCAAGGCCGGAGGCCTGACGGTCCTCATCGGCCCGGAGGGTGATTTCACGCCTGAGGAGGTGGCCGAAGCCGTACAGGCCGGGTATGTGCCCGTGCTGTTGGGGCCGAACCGGCTCCGGGCCGAGACCGCCGCCCTGTACGCGGCTTGCGCGGCCCAGCTGGCATGGTTGTAATGTAGAGACGGCTTGAAGCATATGAAATTCATCGATATTTTTCGGCGCTACGGCCTTCCGGTGTGTTTGGGCATCGGGTTTTGGCTCCGTCCGGTTCCATCATACGGGCAGACGCAGGCGTCCGGACATGCGCAAGTTGCCGCCGAATCCCGTCTTACCGTCGCCTTGCTCAAATATCGGGGCGGCGGCGATTGGTATGCCAATCCGACCTCACTTTCCGGTCTTATCCGTTTCTGCAATGCCGAGACACCGTTCCGGCTTAAGCCCGAGTATGCGACCGTCGAGGTTGGCAGTCCGGATTTATTCGACTATCCGTTCGTGCATATGACCGGTCACGGCAATGTCGTTTTCAGCGAGGCCGAAGCCGGAAACCTGCGGCGTTACCTTACCTGCGGCGGCTTTCTGCATATTGACGACAATTACGGTCTGGATGTTTTTGTCCGCCGTGAGATGAAAAAGGTGTTTCCGGAACAGGAATTCGTGCCCGTGCCGCTGAGCCATCCCATTTTCAATCAGGTTTTCGATTACAGCCGTAGCGGCCTGCCGAAAGTTCACGAACACGACAACAAGACACCGCAGGCTTTCGCCCTTATCCATGAGGGGCGCATCGTCTGTTTCTACACCTATGAATGCGACTTGGGCGACGGCTGGGAAGACGGATCCGTGCATGGCGATTCGGAGGCCGTCCGTCGCAAGGCTTTGGAAATGGGCTGTAATATTCTGACCTACGCATTCCA
>CAMWSI010000050.1 GCA_947176875.1 uncultured Bacteroidales bacterium | reverse complement strand
CCATGTGCTTGTTTACGCTCTTGCCACTTTAACTGATTCGCGCCCAGAAATTTTCCCGTTTTCGATGGCGGACTTCCAATGCCAAAGGTAAGTTTTTTTCCGATGTCAGCGCCGGATCCTCCGTCAGGATTTCCATAGCGGCGGTGCGGGCTGCCTGAACGATAGGCGCATCCTCCACAAGGTCGGCGATGCGCAGTTCCAATACGCCGCTCTGCTGCGTACCCTGCAGGTCGCCGGGGCCGCGCAGTTGCAGGTCGGCTTCGGCAATCTTGAAACCGTCCTGTGTCGCCACCATCGTCTGTATGCGTTTTTTGGCATCCGCGCTCAGTTTGTCGGCCGTCATGAGCAGGCAGTACGATTGTTCCGCGCCTCGACCCACGCGTCCGCGGAGCTGGTGCAACTGCGCGAGCCCGAACCGTTCGCTGTTCTCAATAACCATGACGCTGGCGTTCGGCACGTCCACGCCCACTTCGATCACGGTCGTCGAAACCATAATCTGTGTTTCGCCCTTGATGAAGCGTTGCATTTCGTAGGCTTTCACGTCGGGTTTCATTTGCCCGTGCACGATGCTTACGGCGTATTCCGGCAACGGGAACGCGCGCGAAATCGATTCATAGCCGTCCATCAGGTCTTTCAAGTCCAGATTTTCGGATTCCTTTATCAGCGGGTAAACGACGTAAATCTGACGGCCTTTCCGGATTTCCTCACGCATGAACGCGAAGACGCGCAGGCGCGCGCTGTCGGTAAAATGCAGGGTCTGTATCGGCTTGCGGTTGGGGGGCAGTTCGTCTATGACCGAAGTGTCCAAATCGCCGTAGAGTGTCATGCCCAGCGTACGCGGGATGGGGGTGGCCGTCATGACCAGGACGTGCGGCGGTTTGCTGTTCTTGGCCCAGAGTTTGGCGCGTTGCGCCACGCCGAACCGGTGTTGTTCGTCTATGACCGCCAAACCTAAATTTTTGAATACGACTTCGTCTTCCAAAAGGGCGTGCGTGCCGATAAGAATCTGGATATCGCCTTGTGCCAAGGCCAAGAGCAACGGTTTGCGTTCGGCTTTCGGCGTGGCGCCGCAGAGCAAGGCGGTACGGACCGGCAGGCCTTGCAGGTTTTTCAGGAAACTTTGGTGGTGTTGCCGTGCCAGAATTTCGGTCGGCGCCATGAGGCAGGCTTGAAATCCGTTGTCTATCGCCAATAGCATGACCATGAGCGCCACCATCGTTTTGCCGCTGCCCACGTCGCCTTGCAGCAGGCGGTTCATCTGGAATCCGGTTTTGGTGTCCTGTCTGATTTCGCGGATAACGCGTTTCTGGGCGCCGGTCAGTTCGAACGGTAGGTTATGGTTGAAAAAATGCAGGAATTGTTCGCCTACGTCCGCGAATATAAAGCCGGCCTGTTGTTTTTTCGAGAGTTTGTGTTGCAGGATATTGATCTGGAGCAGGAACAACTCTTCGAATTTGCAGCGTATCCGGGCGTTCTGCCATTGTTGGGGCGAGGAGGGGAAGTGCATTTCCCGCAACGCCTCTTCGCGTGGTAACAAGCGGTATTTCTCAAGTACCGCCTTCGGCAGGACTTCGGGAATGGAGCCGGCGCCTGAAGCGAACAGCTGGCGGGTCATCTGCGTCAGACTTTTGATCGTGACGCCTTTTTTCTTCATCGTCTCGGTCATCGAATAGACCGGATCCAAGGCGGCGTTCCGGTCGGCCGGCGGAGGGGTAAGATCGGCGTTCGGCGGTAGAATCTCGATGTCCGGATGGGCGAGCGAAAACTGATGCTGATACAGGTTGGGCTTGCCGAAAGCCGAAACCCATTGGCCGGTTTTGAGTTTGTCCTTGATCCATTTGAGGCCGGAGAACCAGATGAGGTCGATATGTCCGGTATCGTCGTGCAGACTCGCCACCAGACGTTTCTGTCGTCCGCCGCCCTTTTCGCTCAGAGCGACGATACGTCCGCGCACCGTGATATAGGTCTGTTCGTCTTGAATCTGTGCGATTTTGACGATGTTGTTTTTGTTGATATAGCGGAAAGGGAAGTAGTACAATAAATCCTCGAACGTATGGATGTGGGCCTCCTGTCTCAGAATCTGGGCCCGGGCGGGCCCGACCCCCTTGAGGTATTCGATATTCGTGGATAAAAAATCGTACATGGCGTATCCCGGCTTGAAGCCTTAACCGCAAATGTAATAAAAAAACAGGAGATGGGGTAGAAAAAAAGCCGTCCGGAATTTCGGGCGGCTTTTTTCGAAAGATGGCGGACCGCCATCGGAAAGTCGTTATCTTAGTACGACCACAAATCCTGTTCGATTTCAAACAGCATGTTCTCGATACGTTTGGCTTCGAGCATGACCTGAATGCCTTGCGCGTATTGCGAGATGCTACGGTCCTGCTGGTTGTCGATTTTCGTGATGTAACTTTCAAAGAAGCGGCTCCACGCAAATACGTCATCGTAAGAGGGGCGCATCGCGCTGTTGTGACGGTTGAACGATTCCGTTTTGGCGAACAACGGACGCAGGTGGTCGTAATACAACCAGAACAGCGTCTGGGTTCCTTTGAATTCCCCCGTGTTTTCGTCAAACTGTTGGATGACGGGCGCCAGCCCCAAGATACGGATGTCCCGAATCGAGCGCTGCTTGTCGATGAACCAGTCTTCTTTAATCCGGATCATCTTCACGTTTTCCACGCGGAAAGACGACGTATCGTAGGTCGTGTAGAACGTGCCGGGGTTATCCAAGTCCTCTTTTTCCAATTCGGTGATGGACGTATTTTGGCGGATGAATTCCTCATACGTCAGTTGTTTCGTGAAGTCGTCCGTAATCGGGTCGAACGCCACGACCGTACCGTCTTCCATGCCTTGTATAATCAGGCTCATCAAACTGATGCGGTCTTGAACCGGATAAATAGGATAGTAGAAGTATTGGTTCATTTTGAGACGGAAATCGACCATGCGCCATACCCGGTTCTTGATATAGACGTCGGCTTCCCGAACATATACGTAAGGGCGCGGGAGGCGGTCCTTCGTGTTTTCCTTTTCAAAAAAGTTGTCGCGCGGCGGGGTGTCTTCCAAAACCTGTGCCTTGGAAATTTCGTGCGGGGCCAACGTAAGAACGAAAGCCGCCAACAGGCTGAGCACTGTGATCCTTTTCATATCGCGTTCGTTGTTTTTATTTACTTAATCGTTAAAATCATGTCGCCCAAAGACCGGTTACCGTCCGGCATCTGCGCTACAATATCCTGTATGAATATCTTGTCGCCGCGTTTGCAACGTTGGATATTCTGAACCATGTCGTCCGTAAAGCGGTTGCTGTTCGAGCGCATGACATTCGTCAATTCCTGACCTTTCGAAATCTGCAGGCTGAAAGAACCGATTTTGATCGACAGCTGGAATTCAAAATCCTTCATGCTTACGAGCAGGCCGCCGGCATTGGCCAGCGTGTTCTTGTCGATGTTTTTCACGCCTTCGGCCTGTCCGTTGATACGCGCCACCGGGTCGGGTACACGTTTTACCCGATAGGTCTGGCTACCCATCAGATGTTCCTTGCCGTCTTCGACGGCATAAACGCTGATGACGGCCTGAACGCCGGGTTTGGTCACGCGGGCGATGTATTTGCCGGCCTTTTCCTTGGTCAGCGTCCCGTTGGTCATCGTCACTTTCGTGTTAGCGTCGGCTATACCGGCCGCCAAGGCCGAAATCGGGTTATCCACGCCGACATACAGCACGTTCATGGCGTCGGCCGAAACCGTGGCCGTCGGCTCCGCGACGATATAAGACAGGGAGAACGGATATTCCTTGATGCCGAAAGCGGCCGGAACCGCAATCATGCCGTTGAGTTTCTGCTCGCCTATGGCGGTCGCCGCCCGTTTGAACTTGACGACCCCGTTCTCACCCTTGTAGGTCGTACCGTTGATGGTGGCCGACAATTCGGATTTGGAGTCGTAGGCCGCCACGAAGATTTCCGCTTCGAACTGTTGGCCCACCAACACATAGTTGGATTTGGCTATCGCGCGCGCTTCAATCTGGTCGAATTTGAAATCGTTGTCGCTGATGCCGGCATAGAGTTGCGAAATGACGTTGAATTCGGCGTTCAGCACTTCGGAGTAGAATTTATTGAGCATGGCCAAGTCCGCCACAACAATCATGTGATAGAAATGCTCCACTTCCCAACTCACTTCATATTGTTTGTCCGTGCGCAACGCGTCCAGCGGTACTTTCGTCGAGTCGGCTCCTAAAATCCGGTGCATGTCGTTCCGGAACGTCGTCAGTTTTTCTTTCAGGACATGGGCCTCGCCGGCCGATCCGTCCTCGCTCTCACCGATAAAGTAATGCGTCGGATCGTCGAAGTTGTCCTGCCGTTGGATATCGTAGGCGGTCAATGTGGCGGCCACATCCAGCGGCACGTGTTCGCAAGCGGCGATCAGGCCCGTCTTCACCTCGTCCAGGTAGTTGCGCATGGCCTCGCACTTTTCTTTGACGATCTGCGCTTTGTCCCATGCCTCCTGGGTCTTGGCCGGGTTGATGACATAGGCGTTCTGCATCATATCGTAGGCAGAGGTCACTTTCTTGCCGATATTGACGATGGTCTCCTCCATCGCGTTATTCACGACGAGAAAGGATTTCAATACATCCGTCGAAACGTTAAGCGCCAACAACGCCGTATAGACCAGGTACATCATCCCGATCATTTTCTGGCGTGGCGTCTCGTTCTGTCCGCTCATAGACTCGTGCCCCCTATTTGTTGTTTACCGTCGATAACGCTCCCAGCATTTTGCCGTACATGGCGTTGAGTGCGGCAACCTTCTGCGATAATTCGTTAATTTCGGTTCTGTATCTCTGCGCGTCTTCCAACGAACTGTTCAGATTTTCCATGATCTGATTCATGTTGTCCTGCAATTTACGCGTGTCGTCCATCTGTTTGGTCGAAACCTGCATCTGGTTGGCGTAAAAGTCGTTGAGTTTGACGAGCTGGTCGGTCATTTTCTGCAATTCCCCGGCATACTGGTCGTTGGCGCTTACGACATTCGTCACGTTGTTGATGGCCGTCGTCGTCTGCGCCAGTCTGGAGAGGCCTTCGCCCAACTTGTCGAACATTTCGGGCGTGATATTGGCTTTTTCAAACATTTCGTCAATCTTGGCCGAAACGGGATTCGAGGCTCCGCCACCTCTCGCCGGGCTTTCCGCCGCAGGTTCGGCTCCTTCGCGCAGTTCGGGATAGACTTTCGTCCAGTCGATTTCCTTGTGGGGCGGTTCGAATACCGAGAAGAAGAAGATGATGGCCTCGATGCTCATACCGACAATCAACATGAGGTTGGCACCCGGATAGTGGTTGATTTTAAACAATGCGCCGACAATAACAATGGAGGCCCCCCAACCGTAGAGGTATGCCATGAATTTCTTATACCCCTTGCTTTCGACGATTTTCGCTATTCCCATGATTCTAAGCTAAACAGGTTTTGAAGTGATACGTTTGATTCTGATATTAATATACGTTGGAGCCCGAAGAGTTGCCGGCGTTTTTGCCACGGCCCAGATACGACTGGACGCAACGGAATCCGACGTACGACTTGCAGGAATCCTGATATTCGAAAGCGCGGTATTGGATTTTGGCCAATTCGGCGAAATCCTTGAACGAACCGCCCTTGATAACTTTACGTTTCAGACCCACACCGTCTTCCTCGGCGGCATCGTATGTGAACACGGGGTTGAAGTCGTGTACGTTGGCGATGGATTCATCGTAGGCGTCGATGCACCATTCGGACACATTGCCCATCATGTCGTACAAGCCCCAGTCGTTGGGCGAATAGTGTCCTACGATGCACGGGTAGAGCGACCCGTCGAGCGTATAGTTGCCGCGGCCGGGCTTGAAGTTACCCAAGACACAACCGTTGATGTTGCGGGCGTAAGGACCGCCCCACGGATACGGGTTCTCGCTCAGGCCGCCGCGTGCCGCATATTCCCATTCGGCTTCGGTCGGCAGGCGGAACGACTGGGCGTTCGGATAACCTTTCGCGCTCAGCCCCGCGTTGTACATGCGGCTTCTCCAGACACAGAACGCATTGGCCTGTTTCCAGTTTACGCCGACAACGGGATAGTGGTCGTACATGGGGCTGCTGAAGTAGTTGGCCACCATGGGTTCGTTGTATGAATACGACCAGTCGAAAATCCAGCAGAGCGTATCGGGATAGACGTTCACGATATGCTTTCTGACGAAACGCTGACGCGAAAGCATGCTTTGCGGACGGCTGGCGAAGGAACCGTAATGGATTTCCGGATCGGGCGTCACTTCGGAGAAGTCATGGCTTTTGCGTGCCGCACCTTCATAATCGTAGGTGTAATAG
>CAMWSI010000049.1 GCA_947176875.1 uncultured Bacteroidales bacterium | reverse complement strand
GTTTTGCGCTGATTGCGCTTTGGTCTTTGAATTTTACGTAGAGAGCGTTCTCTTCGTAAAGCGGTGTGTCTTGTGCAATGCTCGAGGAGCTGCCGCCCAGTCCCAGGAAAAGAACCAGCGTGCACAGATACCACTTCAATTTCTGTAAGAACATCATAGTATTGTATTTTTTAGTTTGTTTTTTACGTAAGCATGTTTTTGGCCTTGCGGACGGCCGCCGCCAATTGTTCCGCCTCTTCCACCGTGTTGTAAACGGCGAAACTGGCGCGTACCGTGCCGCTGACGCCGAGTATCCCCATGAGCGGTTGGGCGCAATGGTGTCCCGTGCGTACGGCTATGCCCATTTGGTCGAGAATAACGCCGACATCGTAATGGTGCGCCCCCTGTATATTAAAGGAGATGACGCCGCATTTCGGCTGCTCCTTCGCATAAATGTCCAGACCGTCTATGGCGGCAAGGCCTTCGGTCGCGGCTTCGAGCAACATGCGGTCGTGGGCTTTGACGGCATCGAAACCGAGGGCTTCTATATAGCGGATGGCTTCGGCCAGACAAATGGCTTCGGCTACGGCCGGCGTACCGGCTTCAAATTTAAAAGGCAAACGGTTGTAGCGGCTTTCGTGCCAATGGACTTCGGATATCATTTCGCCGCCGAACTGGTAGGGCGGCAGTTGCTCAAGCAGGGCTTTTTTACCGTATAATACGCCTATGCCCATGGGAGCGTACATTTTGTGTCCTGAAAAACAATAAAAGTCGCAGTCCAGATCCTGTACATCGACGGGCATGTGCGCCACGGCCTGCGCGCCGTCCACCAGCACCGGTACGCCGTAAGCGTGCGCCATGCGGATTAATTCCTTAATCGGATTGACGCGTCCGAGAGCGTTGGATACCTGTGTGACGGCCAGCAGGGCGGGTTTTTGGGCGAGCAGGTTTTCCGCAACCGGCAGGTCCAATTGAAAATCGTCGGTCATCGGAATATACGCGAGCCGTCCGCCTTTGCGCACCACGGCTTCTTGCCACGGCACCAGATTGGCGTGGTGCTCCATCTGGCTCAAGACCACGGTGCCGCCTTGCGGGATGCACGCAGATCCGAAACTCTGCGCCAGCAGGTTGATGCTTTCGGTCGTTCCTCGTGTAAACACGATTTCCTCGGCTTCTGCGGCGTTGATGAATCCGCGTACCGTCTCCCGCGCAGCCTCGTGCGCCGTCGTCGCCTGTTGGCTCAGACTGTGCACGCCGCGGTGGACGTTGCTGTTAATGGATTCATAGTATCGGCACATCGCTTCAAGGACGGCTTTCGGGTTCTGCGTTGTGGCGGCGTTGGCCAGGTAAACCAGCGGCATGCCGTGCACTTCCTGTTGCAGAATCGGGAAATCCGCCCGGATATTCCGGTCTATCGTGCTGTTTTCGTAAATCATATTTCTAATTCAAAACCCAAGGCTCCTAAAAGCCAGCCAAAGATAAGCATTTTATATGAAATAAAGTAGAGGGCGGGGCGTCTGAATGGTGAAGAAGTGAGGTAGCGATTTGTTTTTTTTGAGAATTGGAAGAAAAGCGGTACTTTTGTCTCTGTTTTTTTTTGAATCCGGGTGAGTCGGATTTATGAAAAAAGGTTAATGTAGTTAATCCGGATTGGAGAAATGAAGAACAAGTATGTCGATCTGATAGAGCAGACATTCGAATTCCCGCAGGATGAATTCCGCGTGGAAGACAATGAACTTTATTTTCATGAGGTGCCTTTGATGGACATCATCAAGCAGTATGGAACACCGCTTAAAATAACCTATCTGCCCAAAATAACCTCGCAGATACAGCGTGCCAAGCGGTTGTTCAATGTGGCGATGGCCAAGGTGGACTATCAAGGCGATTATCATTATTGCTATTGTACAAAGAGTTCGCATTTTTCGTTCGTCTTGGAGGAAGTGCTGAAGAACGGTGTGCATATCGAGACGTCTTCGGCTTTCGATATCAATTTGGTGCAGGAACTGTTCGCGCAGGGTTTGATAGACAGGGAACACTATATTATATGTAACGGTTTCAAGCGGCCGCAGTATATAGAGAATATAGCGGCTATGGTGGCGGATGGGTTCAAGAACATCATTCCGATTTTGGACAATAAGGATGAAGCGGCTGAATTGGAGGCGGTGCTGGATAAGCCTTGTCAGGTCGGCATCCGTATCGCGTCCGAAGAGGAACCGCGTTTCGAGTTCTATACATCGCGGCTCGGTATTCGTTACAACGATATCGTGGATTTCTACAAGGACAAGATAGCGAAAAGCAAGAAGTTCAAGTTGAAGATGCTGCACTTCTTTATCAATACGGGCATCCGGGATACATCCTACTATTGGAATGAACTGTCCAAGAGTATCAATGTGTATTGCGAGCTGAAGAAAGTGTGTCCGACTTTGGATTCCATAGATATAGGAGGCGGTTTTCCAATTAAGAACAGTCTTGGTTTTGATTACGACTATGAATATATGGCGGAGGAGATTGTGGCGCAGATTAAGACGATATGTAATCAGCACGGTGTGCCGGAGCCGCATATATTTACCGAGTTCGGATCCTTTACCGTGGGGGAAAGCGGTGCCACTTTGTTTTCTATTCTCAATCAGAAGTTGCAGAACGATCGGGAACTTTGGTATATGATTGACAGTTCGTTCATGACTACCCTGCCCGATACCTGGGGGATTAACCAGCGTTATATCATGTTGGCCGTCAATAATTGGGACAAAGAGTATCAGCGCGTCTTTTTGGGCGGTCTGACGTGTGACAGTCAGGATTATTATAATGCGGAGGCGCATTCGAATGCGGTATTTTTGCCTAAAATACAGGATGATACACCGATGTATATCGGCTTTTTTCATACGGGTGCTTATCAGGAGTCTCTGGGTGGATATGGCGGCGTGCAGCATTGTCTGACACCGGCACCCAAGCATATCATCATTGACCGGGACGAGAACGGCGAATATACGACCAAGTTGTTCGCCAAGGAGCAGAGTTATAAGTCTATGCTGAAGATTCTGGGCTATTAGGGGCTTGGGGAAACGTGAAAGTCCGCCTCGTCGTCAGGCTTGCGTACTATATTAAAAAGGCGTATATTTGCGCTATTAATGCACCTATGCAACCCGCTGTGAATCCGTATGACGGATTTGCGGCGGGTTGTGTGTTGAAAATGCGCGGGAAATGAACAGCAATTACTATGTGGTAATTATGGCCGGCGGCGTCGGCGTGCGCTTTTGGCCGGTCAGCAAATCCGATCGACCCAAACAATTCATAGATATATTGGGTACGGGGAAAACTTTGATCCAACAGACGTTCGACCGTTTTGCGGCCTTTTGTCCGGTTGAGAATATTTATGTGGTCACGAATCTCAATTATCGGGATTTGGTGGCCGAACAATTGCCTCAACTTAAGCCCGGTCAGATTTTGTGTGAGCCTTACCGTAAAAATACGGCGCCATGTATTGCATACGCCAATTACAAAATCCGCAAGCGGAATCCGAACGCGACGGTGGTGGTGGCTCCCTCAGACCATGTGGTGCTGAAGGAAGACGTGTTTTTGAAGGCATTGGGCGATGCGGCCGAGGCGGCCACACGGAATCCGTGGCTGGTTACCCTTGGGATTGAACCGTCTTATCCGAATACGGGATATGGGTATATTCAGTTTGATGATCGGTCGGCCGATGCCGCGCATCCGCAACTCAAGAAAGTGAAGTTGTTTACCGAAAAGCCGGAATATGAAATGGCCCGTTCGTTTGTCGAAAGCGGGGAATTTTTGTGGAATGCCGGTATCTTCATTTGGTCTTTGCCGGTCATTATGACGGCGTTCAAGAAGTATCTGCCCGAAGTGGATGAAGTGTTTGCCGCTTATGCCGACCTGCTGGATACGCCGCAGGAAGCGGAAGGGGTCGAAAAGACGTATGTCAGTTGCCGGAATATATCCATTGACTACGGTGTTATGGAGAAAGCCGACAATGTGTATGTCGTGGCGGGCGATTTCGGTTGGTCGGATGTCGGATCGTGGAATTCGCTCTATGAATTGCTGCCCAAAAATACCGATGGCAATGCGGTGGTCGGTGCCGAACCGTTGACCTACGAAAGCAAAGGGAATCTCGTGCGTGTGCCGGATGGCAAAATCGTGGTCTTGCAGGGTTTGGAGGACTGCATCGTGGTGGAGGACAACGGCGTGCTGCTGGTGTGCAAGCGGACGGAGGAGCAACGAATCCGGCAGTTTGTGGAAGACGTGGCGCGGGAAAAGGGAGAGCGGTACGTATAGCCGGGTTCGTGCGGAATGTGGAAATCAGGTAAAACGAAAATAAATAGATAACAGACGATGAATTTGAAGAAAATGCTGGCAGGGATTTTGACGGCCTGCTTGGTTTTGGGAGGAACGACGGCGGTAAAGGCCGACGAAGGCATGTGGTTGCCGATGCTGTTGCAGAAATTGAATATAGACGATATGCAGCGGCTGGGCGTTAAACTGACGGCGGAGGAAATTTATGCCGTCAATCACTCCTCGTTAAAGGATGCGATTGTACAATTCGGCGAAGGCTGTACGGGCGAAATCGTTTCGGCCAACGGTCTGCTGTTCACGAACCACCATTGCGGCTATGGCCAGATTCAGGCGCACAGTTCGGTGGAACACGACTATCTGTCCGAGGGCTTTTGGGCGCAGAGCCTGGAAGACGAGTTGCCGAATCCGGGACTGACCGTCAAATTCCTCGTGCGTATGGAGGATGTAACGGCGGAAGTGAACGCCGGCTTGCGGGAAGATATGGGTCGTCAGGAACGGAACGACAGTATCCGGGCCATTTCGGCCAGGATCAAGGCGCGCGCGGAAGAAGGCACGCATTATACGGCCATGGTTAAGCCTTATTTTGCCGGTAATGAATTCTATCTTTTGGTGTATGAGATTTTCAAGGACGTCCGTTTGGTCGGTACGCCCCCCAATTCCATCGGCAAGTTCGGGGCCGACGCCGACAACTGGATGTGGCCGCGCCATACCGGCGACTTTTCGGTGTTCCGCGTGTATTGTGGCCCGGACGGCAAGCCGGCCGAATACAGTGAGGAGAATGTGCCTTATCAGCCCAAGCATTTCCTGCCGATGGGCATAGAAGGCATTAAGGATGGCGATTTCGCAATGACGATGGGATATCCGGGTTCCACGCAACGATTCATGACTTCATGGGGCGTGGAGCAGGTTATCGACATCCAGGCGCCGGCCATCGTCAAGGTCCGGACCGAGAAGCTGGCCGTTTACGACCGCTTTATGGATGCCGACCCGGTGGTGCGCATTCAGTATGCGTCCAAATACGCGCGGGTGGCCAACTACTGGAAATATTTTATCGGACAGGGGCAGCAGTTGAAAAACAACAAGGTGGCCGATAAGAAGCGGGAAATTGAAAAGCAGTTCGCCGCATTTGCCGAAGCCCGTCCCGAATATGCGAAAGTATTGGCCGATATGGAATCGGCCTATGCCAAACAGAACGAGACGTTGAAACTGCGTCTTTATACGATAGAGGCCATCCTTTCCGGCCCGGAAGTCATTCAGATGGCCACGCGGATGCGCGGTTTGGCCAATGCGTTGGCGGAGGGGGATGCCGAGAAAGTGGAAGCGGCTCGAAAGGTCGTGTTGGCGGCTTTGCCCGGCTTTTTCAAAGATTACAATGCGGGCTTGGATCAAGCCTTGACGGCCAAGATGTTCGAGGTGTTTAACCAAAATATAGACGAGGCGCAACAACCGGAAGCCTTTGTCAAGGCGGTGGCCAAATATAAAGGGGATTATCAGGCTATGGCGGCGGCCGGATTCGCCAAGACGATGATGAATGACCAGGAACGTCTGACGGCCTTTTTGAAAAATCCCGATTTGAAGAAACTGACGCAGGATCCGTTCTATGTATGGATGGATATCTTCCTTAAGAACCTGAACAAGGTCGATGGCAGCATAGCCGAAAAGAAAGAAAAGGCCGAGCGTTTGTTCATCAAGGGCGGGCGGGAGATGAACAGCGACCGGGCCTATGCGCCCGACGCCAACCTGACGATGCGGGTGTCTTACGGTTCGGTGCGCGATTACAATCCGGCCGATGCCGTTCATTACGATTATGTCACGACGATAGAGGGTATCATGCAGAAAGAAGATCCGGCCAATCCCGATTTCCAGGTGCCGGCCCGTTTGAAAGAACTCTATGAGGCGAAAGATTACGGCCGTTACGGCGACAGTACGCTTGTAGTTTGTTTCTTGACGACGAACGACATTACGGGCGGCAATTCCGGCAGTCCGGTCATCAACGCGCGGGGTGAGTTGATAGGTTTGGCGTTCGACGGTAACTGGGAAGCCATGAGCGGCGATATTTTCTATGAACCCCAGTTGCAGCGGACGATAGTCGTGGAT
>CAMWSI010000048.1 GCA_947176875.1 uncultured Bacteroidales bacterium | reverse complement strand
ACCTGGGGCTGCCGGGCGACAGTCTGTTCGGCATCAACCATAAGATGAATCCCGGTTTTTCGGTCGGTGTCATCACGAACCTGCGTCTGGCGCGTTATCTGGATTTGCGTTTTATTCCGACATTCTCGTTGGGACAGCGTGATTTGATTTACACGTATCAGCGTCCGTCCGACCCGTCTCTTGTGCGGGAAAAAAAGATTATCGAGAGCATTTTCGTCGAATTGCCGCTGGATTTCAAGTGGAAAGCCAAGCGGCTTGTCAATTCCCGGCCGTACGTATTGGTCGGAGCCAAATATACGGCCGATTTGGCCTCACTGACCAAGCGGCAGCGCGATGTGGAGGATGAAGAGTATGAGATGAAGTTGCACAAGCACGATGTCGGCCTCAACGTAGGCGTGGGATGGGAATTTTATTTGCCGTTCAACAACAAGATCGCCGTGGAGCTCAAGATGTATTTCGGCATGTTGGATTTGTTGCAGCGGGAAGACAATATTTATACCGACCGCATCGAGCGGCTGACATCCAAAATGTTTCAGTTCAATATAACGTTTGAGTAAATAAGCATTATGATTCAGGAAATAGAATTGCCCATCCGTTCGCGTTGTCTGCACCGTCCCAAGGCTTTTTATCAGGAGGTCGCGAACAATGTGGGCGTAAGGCCGGAGGATATACAGCATATCGAGATATTGCGGCAGTCGATAGACGGCCGCGGCCGCTTCCCGATATACCGGGTTCACATGCGTGTTTATACGACGCCCGATATTTACCGGAAACCTTATAAAAACGTGAAATTGCCGGCCATGCTGAAAGGCAAGCCGGTCTTGGTCGTGGGAGCGGGACCGGCGGGTCTGTTCGCGGCCTATACATTGGCCATGAGCGGCCATAAACCCATCCTGTTGGAACGGGGGCGCGACGTGCACCGCCGGAAGTTGGACGTAGGCGGACTTTGCCAGCGCGCCGAATTGGATACGGAGTCGAATTACTGTTTCGGCGAAGGCGGCGCGGGTTGCTTTTCGGACGGCAAACTCTATACGCGTTCCAACAAGCGCGGCGACATACAGCATATTCTGGACGTGTTGATTCACTATGGCGCGAATCCGGCCATCGCCTATGAGGCGCATCCGCATATCGGCAGCGACGTGTTGCCGCAAATTGTGGAGCGTATGCGGAACGAGTTGATTCTGTCGGGCGGCGAGGTGCATTTTGAAACGCGCGTGGAGGATTTTCTGTTGGAAGGAAGCCGCTGTATAGGCGTTCGTGACCAAAACGGAAAGGAGTACCGGGCCGCGGCCGTGATTCTGGCCTGCGGACATTCGGCCGAGAATATTTACGATTGGTTTTACACGCGCGGTTACGCGATAGAGGGTAAGGATTGGGCGATGGGGGTCCGTCTGGAGCATCCGCAGGAACTCATCGACATGATGCAGTACCGGCAGCGTGCCGCCGATTGGGAACTGCCGCCGGCCGAATACGGGTTCAGCACGCAGGTGGACGGCCGCGGCGTGTTCTCTTTCTGCATGTGTCCGGGCGGCATGATTATTCCGTCCATGACCGATCCCGGCCGTTTTCTCGTCAATGGTATGTCGGGATCGCGTCGGGCGTCGGCCTGGGGTAATGCAGGGGTCGTCGTATCGGTACGGCAGTCGGATGCGGCGGCTTATGCAGCTGAGTACGGGCCGTTGGCCGGTTTGAAATACCAGCAGGCGTTGGAAGAGAAATTCGCGGCCATGGATCCGGCTATGGCGCCTGCGCAGCGGCTTGTGGATTTCCTGCAGGGGCGGCAAAGCGCCAATTTACCGTCCACATCCTATCCGTTGGGGGTTTATACGGCGCCGTTGCACGAAATCCTGCCGCCTTTCATCGCCGACAGCCTGCGAGTCGGGCTTTCGGAAATCTGTGCCAAACGGCCGATGTTCCAAACCGAAGAGGCCGTCATGGTGGGCTTGGAGTCGCGCACGTCATCGACGGTCGTACTGCCGCGTAATCCGGAAACGTTCGAACACATCCAAATCAAAAACCTGTACCCTTGCGGCGAGGGCGCCGGCTATGCCGGCGGCATCACGTCCTCGGCCATAGACGGGGTTAATTGCGCAAACAAGCTGTTATGGAATTTGAAAAGAGAGATCGCGATCTCTATGAATATATAGAGCGGAAAGGGGCGATCCACCGGCAGGCCGGCGCGCACACCCGCCGCGCTTTCGATTTGCTGAAGACGCAGGCCCAGGCTTATGTCGCGCAGATGCGGGACTGGCAGGCGGCGGGTGTGCCCGAACCCGCCGAGCGGGTTCGCCTCGCCTACGAAGATAAAGGCGACTGGGAGTTTTTTCTCCGATTCTCGGACGATTTGCTGGTCTTTACGATGCACACGAATATCTTTGAGTTCTCGCGTCAGCACGAGGTCATGAAACTCCCTTATGTCAAAGAGGACAAGGAACGTTCGCATTGCGGCGTCATATTCATTTATAATTTTCTGGCCGACTCGATCGATTACCACCGGCTCAACGATGCCGGCTATCTCATCGGTCGGGTCTTCATCAACAAAGGCAACCATTATTTCATAGAAGGCAAGCAGGAGTTGGGCTTGCTGTACTCGCAGTTCAATACGGCCGTATTCGATGAAAAGGCCGGGCAGAACCTGTTGCGGGCGGCCATGGAATATACGTCCCATTTCGATTTGCTGACGCCGCCTTACGATGAAATCAAGGAAATGACGGTGGTGGATTTCGAAGAGGACGCGGCTTCCAAACCGCTTAATTCGATGAAGACGGCCAAACGCCTGGGCTTCCGTTTTCAGGCGGACCAATAAGCCGGTTTCGGGGATTATTGAATCATAGACAAAGACGATATGAAAGGGATTATTCTGGCGGGCGGTGCGGGAACGCGTCTGCATCCGCTGACGTTGGTCATGAGCAAGCAGTTGATGCCTGTTTATGACAAACCGATGATTTATTATCCGTTGTCCACGCTGATGATGGCCGGAATACGGGACAGACTCATCATCTCCACGCCGGCGGATTTGCCGAAGTTCGAGCAGTTGCTGGGCGACGGCCGGAGTTTGGGATGCCGTTTCTCGTATAAGGTGCAGGAGGTGCCGAACGGGTTGGCCCAGGCGTTTGTACTCGGGGCGGATTTCATCGGTAACGACGACGTGGCCCTTATTTTGGGGGACAATATTTTCTATGGTGCGGGCATGGCGAAACTCTTGCAGGCCAATACGAAACCTGAAGGCGGCGTGGTGTTCGCCTATCATGTAGCCGATCCGGAACGTTACGGCGTTGTGGAATTCGACGACGGGATGCGGGCGTTTTCGATAGAGGAGAAACCCGCGCGTCCCAAGTCCAATTTCGCGGTGCCGGGCTTGTATTTCTATGACAATTCGGTGGTGGAGGTTGCCCGCGGCCTCAAGCCTAGCGCGCGGGGCGAATATGAAATCACGGATGTGAACCGCCACTATCTGGCGGCGGGGAAACTCAAAGTGGGTATGTTGGGACGCGGTACGGCTTGGCTTGATACGGGTACGTTCGAGTCGCTCATGCAGGCGGGACAGTTTGTCGGCATGCTCGAACAGCGGCAGGGCTTGAAGGTTGGGTGCATAGAGGAGGTGGCCTACCGCATGGGATTTATCGACGCCGCGCGGTTGCGGGAATTGGCCGAACCGCTGATGAAAAGCGGTTACGGACAGTATCTGTTAAACTTGTTGTAATATGGCACAATCGT
The DNA here is from genome assembly GCA_947176875.1 of uncultured Bacteroidales bacterium. GTDB lineage: Bacteria > Bacteroidota > Bacteroidia > Bacteroidales > P3 > CAMXAS01. The sequence continues at coordinate 2,884 of CAMWSI010000048.1, read as the reverse complement.
TCGAACAACTTCTGGCGGCGGTCAATGGCCGCATCGCTGAATTGCCCGCTTTCCGGCGGCAGCCGGACCGGCTTTATGCCCCGGCCGTCTATACGATGGATTTGGGCGGCAAGCGCATCCGGCCCGTAATGGCGTTGATGGCCAGCCAACTCTTCGGCGGCGCCGTGCAGGCGACGCTCGGACCCGCGGTCGGTTTGGAAGTGTTTCACAATTTCACGTTGTTGCACGACGATGTCATGGACCGGGCGGCCATGCGGCGCGGCAAACCGACCGTACATGCGAAGTGGGATACGAATACGGCCATCCTGACGGGCGACGCGATGTTCGCCGTGGCCTTGCAGTTGATGTCCGGCGCACCGGCCGGTAGCCTGCGCGCCGTTTTGCAGGCGTTCGGCGACTTGGCCGTGGGCGTATGCGAGGGCCAGCAGTACGACATGAACTTTGAAACTCAGCCACAGGTAAGCATGGACGAGTATATGGAGATGATACGGCTCAAGACGGCCGTACTGATTGCGGGTGCGTTGCAAATCGGCGCTCTTGCGGCCGGAGCGCCGGCCGGATCGGTATCCCGCCTCCAGGCTTACGGTACGCAGATCGGACTGGCGTTCCAGTTGCAGGACGACCTGTTGGATCTCTATGCCGACGAAGCCAAATTCGGTAAGAAAATAGGCAGTGACATTCGCGAGAACAAGAAAACGTATTTGTATATCAAAGCCTTGGAATTGCTTCCGGCTGCCGAGGCTGCCGCGTTGGAAAAGGCGTTCGCCACGCCGACCCGGCCTGAGACCGAAGCCGGGAAAGTCGCGTTCGTGAAGAATCTGTATGAACAGGCGGATGTGAAGCGGCATTGCGAGGCCGAGATACAGGCGATGTTCCAGGCGGGCGAGGCGCATTTGGACGCCATTCCGCAGACCGAGATAGACCCGGAGGCCATGACCGTTCTCAAACAGTTTACGGCGCGGTTGTTGGGGCGGGATTATTGAGGCCGTTGCAATGCCTCTAATTTCTCTTGCAGCGCGGTCCATTCGTCGGTCTTAAGGGTCGCGCTGTTTTTCTTTTCTTCGTAGATACGGCAGTTTTCCACCGTGCATTGCGAGGCGTCCGCGATAAAGATTTTGTCCATATCCGCCAGTTCGGTTTCCAAAGCCGCGATTTCGGCCTCCAACCTCTCGATGGCGTTGCGGATTTTGCGTGCTTCGCGTTCCAATTGTTTCTGACGCTCGCGTTCCCGGGCCGATCCGGCCTTGGGGGCGGAAGCGTCTGCTTCGTCGCGGGCCGCCGTTTGCGGCGTTATGGTGCTGCTGCCGCCCGCCGCTTTGCCGTTTTGCATTTTGCCGCCTGTCGGTTGTTTGCGTTCCAGCTCTTGCAGACGCTCTATCTTGCGGTCGGCCAGAAAGTCGTTCACGTCGCCCATGTGCAGCCGCACGCGGCCGTCCCGGAACTCATAGACTTTTGTCGTGAGGCCTTCCAGAAAATCGCGGTCGTGCGAGACCACGACCAGCGTACCGTCGTATTGCAGCAGCGCGTTTTTGAGAATGTCCTTGGATCGCAAGTCCAGATGGTTCGTCGGTTCGTCCAAGATGAGCAGGTTCACGGGTTCCAGCAACAGTTTGGCAATGGCCAGACGGGTTTTCTCGCCGCCCGAAAGCACCTTGACTTTCTTTTCCGTGTCTTCGCCCGAAAAAAGGAAGCAACCTAAGATATTGCGGATGCGCGTGCGTACTTCGCCCACGGCGATTTCGTCTATCGTCTCGAAAACGGTTTTGTCGCCGTCCAAAAGCGCGGCTTGGTTCTGTGCGAAATACCCGATTTTGACGGCGTGTCCCAGTTCGAAACGGCCGCGGAAGTCCGTGATTTCACCCACGGCTATTTTGGAGAAGGTGGATTTGCCTTCGCCGTTGCGGCCCACCAGGGCCACTTTCTCGCCGCGTTCAACCGTGACGTCAAAACCGTCGAACACTTTTTTGTCGCCATAGTGTTTGCCCAACTGTTCGCCTTGCAGCACCACGCGGCCGGAATGCGGCGCGGGGGCGAAGCGGAACGCGATGCTCGAACGGTCGAACTCGTCTATCTCCACGCGTTCCATCTTGTCCAGCATCTTGAGCCGCGACTGGGCCTGACGCGCTTTGGTCGCCTTGTAGCGGAAGCGTTCGATAAACCGTTCTATGTTCTCGATTTCTTTCTGCTGGTTGTTGTAGGCGTTCTGCTGTATGCTGCGTCTTTCCTCGCGTTGCACGACGTATTCGGAATACGGTACGTTGTAGTCTTCGATGTGGCCGAGCACGATTTCAACCGTGCGTTTGGTCACATGATCCAGAAATTTGCGGTCGTGCGAAACGATGACGACCGCACCGGCGTATGTCTGCAGGAAATCTTCGAGCCATTCGATGGATTCGATGTCCAAGTGGTTGGTCGGCTCGTCCAGAAGCATGATTTCCGGCCGTTTGAGCAGGATTTTAGCCAACTCTACACGCATCTGCCAACCCGAACTGAATTCGGTAATCGAACGGGCGAAGTCATGGTGTTTGAACCCTAAGCCCAACAGGATTTTTTCAGCTTCGGCCTCTTGATGGCTGCCGCCGAGCAGGGTAAAGCGTTCGTTGGCTTCGGAAAGCCGGTCGATGAGTTTATGATAGGCTTCGGACTCGTAGTCGGTACGTTCGGCCAGTTCGTCGGTCAGTTGCTGAATCGTGGTCTCGAGCGCACGGATTTTGTCGAAGGCGGTCAGCGCCTCGTCCAATACGCTGCGGCTGGAGTCGGGAATCATTTCCTGCGGCAGGTAGCCTATCTCGTGACCGCTCGTCACGACGATGCTGCCGCCGTCGGCCTCCTGCCGGCCCGCCAGAATTTTGAGCAGCGTGGATTTACCCGCCCCGTTCTTGCC
>CAMWSI010000047.1 GCA_947176875.1 uncultured Bacteroidales bacterium | reverse complement strand
CTGCCGCCCTGAAACCGACGACTGCCTGCAACATATCGCGGCGGCCATAGGCGAAAACACGCAGGTCGTGGCCGGCTACAGCCTCTATCCGGCAAGGCAAGGCAACGCGTTGGCGCGGTATTTCCACAACGAACGCATCCTGCAAAGCCTCGGCTTGATTCTGGCCGGCAAACCCTGCGCCGCCTCGCGCCACGCGCTGATTTACCACAAGGACATTTTCCTGCAACACCACGGCTATACGGCTTTCTACACGCTCAACAGCGGCAATTACGACGTCTTTGCCCATTACCTCGCCGCCCCGGACGAAGCGGGGGCCCTCGCGGCCAAGGCCGCGCGCCTGCGCTATACCTCCCGTCTCTCTTTCGGCCATTGGTTACGCGAAGAACGCCAGTATCTCAACGCCTGCAACTGGCGGCCGGGCGCGGCGCGGAAAGCGGGCGTCGCCTACCGTTGCGCCCTGTTCGGCTACCATCTGTTCTTCATCGGCTGGCTGCTGTACACGCTGCTCGCCCGCTTTCCCGAGGGCCCCTACTGTCTGCTGGCCATCGGGCTGTTCGCGTTGTTCATCCTGACCAAAACCCTGTTCCAGACCGTCATCCATTACAAAGCTTACCGGCAACTGGGTGAAAACCGCCTCTGGTGGGGCGCCCCCTGTTTCGAATGGATTTACATCGGATTGTTCCCGTTCTGGACGCTGCGCCGCAAGCAGGTACGCCGTCCCGGCAAACGCAAAAAGCGGCCGTAAACCAAAAAAATATTATCTTTGTAAGTTAAAGTCATAAAGATGAACCGTAAGTTGGACGGCTATATAATCCGTAAATTCTTAGGCACTTTCTTCGCGACCATCGCGTTGATCGTCATCATCATCATTGTTTTCGACATCTCCGAGAAGATAGGGGTTTTCGTGGAACGAAACGTGCCGCTCAGCGGCATAATCGTTCACTATTACCTGAATTTCATACCGTTCCTTGTGAATATGTTCAGTTTCCTGTTCATCTTCATCTCGGTCATCTTCTTTACCTCGCGCATGGCGCAGAATTCCGAAATCATCGCGATACTCAGTTCTGGCATCAATTTCTCACGGTTTCTCGTTCCTTACGTCATATCGGCCGTCCTTATCGGCGTGCTCAACCTCTATCTGGCCAACTTCCTGATTCCCGACATGACGAAAGACCGGTTGGCGTTCGAACGCGTTTACATGCGCCAGCGGTATATCAATTCCGGTACCGACATCCACCTGCGCTACAACGACAGCACGTATTTTTACGTCGCCACGTTCCATCAGGCCAACCAAAGCGGCAGTAAATTCTGCATGGAGACCATCAAAGACCGCCGGCTCATCGATAAATTCAACGCCGCCACCATCCGCTACGACTCGGCCAACCAAAAATGGATAGCCACCGACTATGTGAAACGCACGCTGTTGCCCGTGGGCGAAAACGTGGAGACCGGCCCCTACATCGAGCTGGAACTGCCGCTCAAGCCGTTGGATTTCGCCAAAGACTACCTCAAGGTGGAAGAAATGAATTTCAAAGAACTGAATCGATACATCGCTCAAGAGAAGATGCGGGGCTCCACTCAAGCCAAATTCTTTGAATACGAACGCTGGCAACGCTTCATGCAACCGTTCGCGGCCGTCATACTCACGCTCATAGGCGCCGCGCTTTCGGTTCGCAAAAGCCGCAAGGGGGGCATGGGACTCAATCTGGCCATCGGTATCACGTTGGCGTTCACGTTCATCCTTTTCATGCAATTCGCGAAAGTGTTCGCCACCATCGGCAACTTTCCGGTTTGGCTGGCCGCGTGGATGCCGCTTATCATCTACGGCCTGATTGCCGCCTACCTGCTTAAGAAAGCGCCGAAATAAGCCGTCCGTAGAGAGACCCGCAAGAAAAACGAGGGTCGGAAACGACCGTTTTCCGAACAAGCCGCAACCACCATGATCAACCGATTAGTCAGTCCGTTTCTCAAACCGCGCCTCAACGCTATAGCGCGCTACGACCGGCATGCGGAAGCCTTGCAGGCGCGAACCCTGTCCGTCCTGCTCCACAAGGCGGCGCACACGCAATTCGGCCGCGACTTCGGTTTTGAAGCCATAGAGACCTCTATCCGGCAATCGGCCGGCGGCATCCGTCAGGCCGACCTCGAAAACTGGCATACCCTCTACCGGCAACACGTCCCCGTATTGCCCTACAACGACCTTAAACCCTATATGGACCGTATGCGGCAGGGCGAACCCGACGTATTGTGGCCCGGTCTGGTCCGCCGTTTCTCCAAATCGTCCGGCACGACATCCGACAAGAGCAAATTCATTCCCGTCAGCAAGGAAGCCCTGCACGGATGCCACTATAAAGGCGGCATCGACATGTTCGCGCTCTACCTGCACAACTATCCGAACAGCAAAATACTGTCCGGCAAGAACTTGGCCATGGGCGGCAGCCTGCATCCCTCCGGGCATCCCAAAATCACGGAGGGCGACGTATCGGCCATCATCATGAAGAATCTGCCGTTCTGGGCGCAGATAAAACGGGCGCCGAGCCTCAAAATCGCACTCATGGACGAGTGGGAAAGCAAAATGGCCGCGATGGCCGAAGCCGTGATGCCGGCGCATATCACGCAGATAGCGGGGGTTCCTTCCTGGACGATGGTGTTGCTCCAACGCATTTTGGAACTGAGCGGAAAATCCTGCATCGCGGAGGTATGGCCGGATCTGGAGGTATTCTTCCACGGCGGCGTCAGCTTCACGCCCTACCGCGAACAATTCATCAACCTGCTCGGCTTCCCGGATTTCCATTTCGTGGAGACCTACAACGCCTCCGAAGGATTTTTCGCCATACAGGACCGTCCGCTCAAAGCGACGGAGGAACAGGATATGTTGCTGATGCTCGATTACGGCATTTTCTATGAATTCGTCCCCGTGGAAGATGTGGCCGAGGACGGCCTCTCGCTCAAACCCGACGCCCGGTGCCTGCATATCGGACAAGTGGAGACGGGCAGACAATACGCATTGCTCATTACGACGAACGCCGGCCTGTGGCGGTATATGATAGGCGACACGGTCGTGTTCACATCGCTGCATCCCGCCCGCATCCAAGTGAGCGGTCGCACCAAGCACTTCATCAACGCTTTCGGCGAAGAAGTCATCGTCGATAATGCCGACCACGCCTTGCAATACGCCTGTAAGGAAACCGGCGCGGAAATATCGGAATACACGGCCGGCCCCGTCTTTCTGGACAACCGTGCGAGCGCGTGCCACCAATGGCTTATCGAATTCAAGCGCGAGCCGCGAGACATGGCTTTGTTCACGCATTGTCTCGACCGTCAATTGCAGGCGGTCAATAGCGACTACGAAGCCAAACGCCACAGAGACATCCTGCTTAAACAACCGCTCGTGACCGCCGTACCGGAAGGCACGTTCTACGCCTGGCTCAAACGGAACGACAAATTGGGCGGACAACACAAGGTGCCGCGTCTGGCGAACCGCCGCGATTATCTTGACGCCATATTGGCGATGACGGCCGAAAGCACGGGCGCGGAGCGTAGCCCGAATACCGGAAAGACCTCCGATGGACGGACAACCGAACCTTAACCCCGAACGGCGCGCATGAAACGACTCTGGTTCAAAACAAAGGATTACGCGACGGTTTTCCTGCAATGGAAATACCGCAACTATGCCATCGTGCTGTTTCTGTTCCTGCTTTGGTTCCTGCTACTGGCGCCCAACGACCTCAACACGCAGTACCGTATCATGAAAGAACGCAAGGCGCAACGGGAACTGAAACGGTTTTACGAACAGGAAATCCAACGTTACGAACAGGAAATCCGTAAATTCCGAACCGACCCGGATTTTGTGGAGACTTATGCGCGCGAAGAATATCTGATGAAACGGGACAACGAAGATATATTTTTGATTATCGAATAATTGTCGAATCAAATCGTTCCATGGCCTTTCTATTTGCCGACCTCATCCTGCCGTTGCCGCTCAAAGAGCGGTTCACGTATGCCGTACCCTCCGGAATCAGCGGTTCCATAGCCGCAGGCATGCGGGTCTGCGTGCCGTTCGGTCCGAGCAAGGTGTATGCGGGCATCGTGGCGGAACTGCACGACCGGCGTCCCGGATACGCGACCAAAGAAATTCTGTCGCTCCTCGACGACGCCCCCATCGTGAGTCCGTTGCAAATCCGCTTCTGGCAATGGATGGCGCACTACTACCTGTGTAGCGAGGGGGAAGTCATGGCCTGCGCGTTACCCTCCGGCTTCCAACTCGACAGCGAGACCAAAATCGTGGTCAGCCCGCAGTTCGACGGTAGCCTCGACCACCTGACGGACGTACAGCAAACGGTTGTCAAAACATTAGCGCGGCAGGAACAGCTGACGATACGGGAACTCGAACGCCTGACGGGGTTGAAAAAAGTGCTGCCGCTCATCAAGAGCCTGCGCAGTCAGAACATCATCTGGGTCAAGGCGGAAATCAGCGAACGCTACAAGCCGTTGCAAAAGGCCCACATCGGATGGGGGGACGCCTACCGCGACAACCCTGAAGCCCAACAGGCGATATTCGACCGTCTGGAGAAAAAAGCGTTCAAACAACTGGAGGTCTTATTGGCTTACGTCGCCCTGGCTCGGAACTCGGCCGATGGCCTCGTGCAACGCGCGATGCTGACACGCAAAACGGGTACGGACGCGGCGGGGAACGAAGAGGGCGGTACAGGCGGTGCAGCGACGGCGGCGTTGGCCGCCTTAATCAGGAAAGGCATACTGCAAGTGACCAGCCGCCGTCAGAGCCGCCTTGACGAGACGGAAGACGGCGGGCTCCTGCTCCGCAATACGCTGAGCGAGCCGCAGAAGAAAGCGTTGGCCGACATCAAGGCGGCTCTGGGGCAGACTTCCGTCTGCCTGCTGCACGGCGTGACAGCCAGTGGCAAAACCGAGGTCTATATGCAGCTGATGGAGGAGATACTGGCCACGGGGCGCCAAGTGCTGTACCTGCTGCCCGAAATCGCGCTGACGGCGCAGATGATCGGACGGCTCAAGGCCCGCTTCGGCGAACAGGTGGGCGTCTATCACTCCAAATACAACGAACATGAAAAGATAGAAATCTGGCAGGCGACGGCCGCCGGCCGCTACCGCATCATCCTCGGGGCGCGTTCGGCCCTGTTCCTGCCGTTCGAGCGGCTCGGCCTCATCGTCGTGGACGAAGAACACGAGACCTCTTACAAACAGCAGGATCCCGCCCCTCGCTACCACGCGCGCGACGCGGCCGTCTATCTCGCCGCCCTGCACGGCGCGAAAGTGTTGCTCGGATCGGCCACGCCTTCCATCGAGAGTTACTACAACGCGCTGAAAGGCAAATACGGCCTGGCCACGCTCTTCACGCGCCACGCCGACGTAAGGCTGCCGTCGGTCTGGGTGGCCAACCTGAAAGCGAACAAAAGCCTTTTCACGCCTTTCCTCGTCGAGAAAATGACACAGGCGTTGGCCGACGGCAAACAAATCATGCTGTTCCAAAACCGGCGCGGCTTCTCCAACCACCTCGTCTGTACCGACTGCGGCGCGATTCCGCATTGCAGGTTCTGCGACGTAAGCCTGACCTACCACAAAAAACAGGGGGCATTGGTATGCCACTACTGCGGCTATACGGTACCGGTGCCGGACCGTTGTCCCGAATGCGGCTCCACGCGCCTGAACATGGCGGGTGCCGGCACCGAGAAGATAGAGGAGGAACTGTCGCTACTGTTTCCGGAAGCCCGCACGGCCCGTATGGACATGGACAGCACGCGCGGCAAGAACGCCTACGAACGGCTCATCGCCGACTTCGAATCCCGCAAAATCCAGATTCTCGTGGGCACGCAGATGATTACGAAAGGGCTTGACTTCGACAATGTGGGGGTGGTGGGCATCCTCAACGCCGACAACCTGATTTTCTTCCCCGACTTCCGCGCCTACGAACGGAGTTTCCAACTCATGACGCAGGTCAGCGGCCGCGCCGGCCGACGCGCCGGCCAAGAGGGCGAAGTGGTGTTGCAGACCTACAGCCCGCAGCACGAACTCATCCGCCACGTCATGCACCACGACTATACCGCGCTGTTCGAAAGCCAACTGACCGAACGCAAACGCTTTCTCTACCCGCCTTACTGCCGCTTGGTACAGGTCAGTGTCCGCCACAAGGAGGAAGCCGTGCTCGACGCCGCCTGCCGGACACTCTCCGACGCACTCAGACAGACGTTCGGTTCCCGTGTATTGGGGCCGGAATACCCGATGGTGAGCCGCATCAGCACGTACTACATCAAGAACTTCCTGCTCAAGCTGGAACGCGGCCGCCAACTGGAAACAATGAAAGAGACGCTCGCGCTCATTCTGGAACGCTTCTCCGCCCTGCCCGCCTACCGGAGCTGCCGCATCATCGTGGACGTAGATCCGTACTAAACGACACGCGATGTGTAAATTCAATTTAGCAATGCCATTTTGGATAGAAATGCCAGGTAGATAGTCTTAATTTTGCAAGTATTGGAAATATAGTTATATTGTCAAACTTATTAAACTAACTTTTGTATTCCTATGAAACGTAATGCTATTCTTATCATGTTCGTTAGCTTATTGACTTATATTT
>CAMWSI010000046.1 GCA_947176875.1 uncultured Bacteroidales bacterium | reverse complement strand
GGACCGCAAGGCCGCCGCCGGCGGTTTGGAGGCGAAACACCAGAGGTCTTCCAATTGCCGGCGTCCCCACTTGCGTACAAATTCGTTGTACCCCGCCGAACGCGCTTGATCGTTATAAAAATACCAAGAAGCGGCCGCTCCGGACATCGGTGCGGACACACCAGCCGCCGCGGCCGTTTCCGCCGCCTTACGCTGTGCTTCAGCCTGTTGCTGTTTATAGTCGTCCACCCGCTGCTGGCCGTAAGCCAGACGTTCGGCCTCGTTCATGCCGTACAGCATCTTGACCGTATCGGCCGCTCCCAACACGCGGTAGTACGAAACCAATTCGGCCAGATATTTGCTGCGCGACGTAATCGTATAATACGCCTCGTCGTCTTCGGCCACATTCCGCGCCGCCATGGCGTAATAGCGTTCCGCGCCTATATAGTCGGCCCGGTTGTAATAATACTCGGCCAGTTTCTTGGCGGCCAACAGCATACGTTCCGGATCGCCGGCACTCGCCTCCAAAGAAAGGTTCATATAGGTTACACCTAACGCCTCATCGCCGTCGGCAAACGCGATTTCGCCCAAAACATAATAGATGCGGCCGAAATAAGTCGAATTTTTAGGATCTTTGAGCAAACGCTGCAACGTCTTGATGATGTCGTCCGCGGAAAAACTCCCGGGATCGTAACATAACGCACGGTTCAGCGTCGCGTTGAACGACATGGCCAACGGCGGGTTCAGCTTCAGACAGGCCTTGTAGTAATCGTTGGCTTCGACGTTAAGCCCTTTGCGCTGTGCCAACTGACCGAGAATAAACAGAATACGGGCGCGCTGATCCCGGTCTTTCAACAACGCCAACGCCTCCCGGAGATAGGGTTCGGCCTTGTCGTATTCCTCCTGAAACAGAAAATACTCGGCCTGAACCTGCGGCAAAAGCAACCGTGTTTCCTTGCGCAATTCCTTTTCCGATTGCTGTGCCACACGCGCCAGAAACCCGACGGCCATATCGAACTCACCCTCCTGGATATAAGTGCGGGCCGACCACAACATGGCATCGAAGCGCTCGGGATTCTTGGCGAAATCGGACATGACCATATTGAGCACCATGCGCGAGCGCGAGAAATCCCGTTGGTAGAACAGCCCCTGCGCCATAAGCAGATAAGCGTCGTCTATGAACTTGACGTATTCCACGCCCCGTTCTATGATCGAGTGCTTCTTGACCGCAAGCATCGCCTTTTCGATAACGCGGTTCGTATATTGGGATGTCAGGGACGTGTCCCTGTCCGAACCGGTTTTAAGCACCGGCAACACTTCGTAATAATTCTCTGTAACCTGTTCCTTTATAACGGTCTCCACTTGTTTCAGCGCCTCGACCCCGTTCCAATAAACGTTATAATAGGACGTGAGATTGTGATAGTTGCGTGTAAAGAAATTATTTTTTTTCGTAGAACAGGCCGCAAGGCAAAACAGGCCGGCCAAGCATAGGCTCCACCGGCACCATTTCGCTATTCGGTTTGCAGAAATTCGCACATTCATAGACTTCTTCCGAATCGGCATTGCATTAAGGACAGGCTCAAACCTATTCCTCCATCTTTTTCTCGATAGCCGTATCGTAAAGCGCGGCGTAATCGCCGATCTTACCCATCGGCATGTCCTCGACCACAATCTTGCCGCCCGTCACATGGCCCAGATAAACCATGGGCACCCCGCTTTCGATCATGAAATCCTCGAATTCGCCGCCCACCTGATTATCTACCGAAACCACGACTCGCCCCTGTCCCTCGCCGAACAGATAGGCGTCGCGACGGAAACTGTCGTCCAACAGGATTTCAAAGCCCAGCCGATTGACCATGGCCGACTCCAGCAACGTAATCATCAAGCCGCCGTCCGAAACGTCGTGCGCCGAATTGATGAGTTTCTCGTTGATAAGACCGGCCACCGCCTGATGCAATTTGAACTCCTCGTCCATGTCGAAATAAGGCGCGGGCGAATACTTCACGTTACGGTAGTGATAGAGATATTCGGAGGATGCGATATCGTCCTTGACGTGCCCCAACAGATAGATGGCGTCGCCTTTCTTTTCGAAGCCCAGTCCCATCCGGTGGTCTTTGTCCAGCAGCCCCACCATGCCGATGGAAGGTGTCGGATAAACGGCTTCGACTTGGCCGCCCTTGCTGTATTGGTTGTAGAAGCTGACGTTCCCGCCCGTGACCGGCGTGCCGAACTTCTCGCAAGCCGCGCTCATGCCCTTGATGGCGCCGACGAATTGCCAATACACTTCCGGATTGTACGGATTGCCGAAATTGAGGCAGTTCGTGATGGCCAACGGATACCCGCCCGAGCAGACGATGTTGCGGGCGGCTTCCGACACCGCGATTTCGGTGCCGACCATCGGGTTGGAGAAAACATAACGCGAATTGCAATCCACGGTCATGGCCAAGGCGCGTTCCGTATATTTGAGATTGACGACAGCCGCGTCCGAAGGATTGTTCGTGCTCATGTTTTTCGTACCCACCATCGTGTCGTACTGTTCATAGACCCAACGTTTGGACGCGATATTGGGTTGCGCGGCGAGAAAACGCGTCACTTCGGGAATCTCTTCGAGTTCGAGGTCCTTGACCGTATGGATGTCAAAGCGTTTTGTCTTGGCGAAATATTTAGGTTCCTTGTACTTGCGGTCGTAAACCGGCGCCCCGCCGCCCAATACGAGCGTGGAAGCGGGTACGTCGGCCACGAGTTCACCGTGACGGTAAAACAGCAGCCGGTCTTCGTCTATGACCTCGCCGATTTGGGCGCAGTGCAAATCCCACTTGTCGAAAACGGCCTTGATTTTGTCTTCCTGACCTTTCTTGGCCACGACGAGCATACGTTCCTGCGATTCGGAAAGCAGGATTTCCCAGGCCTCCATGTTCTGCTGACGGAGCGGCACCTTGTCGAGGTCGATGCGCATACCGCTGCCGCCCTTTTCGCTCATTTCGGACGTGGAGCAGATGATACCGGCAGCGCCCATGTACTGCATGCCGACGAGCGCACCCGTGGCGATGACTTCCAACGAGGCCTCCATCAACAGTTTTTCCTGAAACGGGTCACCCACCTGGATGGCGGGGATGTCGTCGGCCGAATTTTCGGTGATGTCGGCCGAGGCGAACGTCGCGCCGTGAATGCCGTCCTTGCCCGTGGCCGACCCCACGATGAACACGGGATTCCCCTTGCCCTTGGCCACGGCCCGCGCTAAGTTTTCCTTGCGCATGATGCCGACCGACATCGCGTTGACGAGCGGGTTGGTGTTGTAGCATTCGTCAAAGCCCACTTCGCCGCCCACGACCGGCACGCCGAAAGCGTTGCCGTAGTCGCCTATGCCTTTGACGACGCCACGCACCAGATGTTTTGTATGCGGCAGGGCTATGTTACCGAAGCGCAGGGAGTTCAATTGAGCGATGGGCCGCGCGCCCATCGTGAAGATGTCGCGGTTGATGCCGCCCACACCCGTAGCCGCGCCTTGATAGGGTTCCACGGCACAGGGGTGGTTGTGCGATTCTATCTTGAAAACGCAGGCGTAACCGTCGCCCACATCCACCATGCCGGCGTTCTCCTCACCGGGCGCCACCAGCATCTGTTCTCCCGTTTTAGGCAACGTTTTGAGCCATTTGATAGAGTTCTTGTAGGAGGCATGTTCCGACCACATCACCGAATAGATGCTCAGTTCCGTAAAATTCGGCGTCCGTCCCAAGATGGTCTTGATTCTTTCGAACTCCTCGGGCAACAAGCCCAAACTTTCCGCTGTTTTCACCGTTACCTTCTCGTCGGTGCGCTGCTGTTTACCGGTCATAGTTTTTCTGTTAAATAAAATTTGGCATTGTTAAAGCGTGTAAATCCGCACACTCCGTGCGTTTCAACCCGCTACATTTCAAGCGGGTAAAGTTAGCAAAAAAACGGCAATAAAAAAAACGCGCGCTCCTATGGCGCGGCCGTTATTTTTTCATTATCTTTGTCTTTTGCTACATGGCATCGGCCGCGGCAGGAGAAGATAATTCAAAACATTAAATATCATGCAGAAAGACACGCAAATCTTCGATCTCATCGAACAGGAAAGAAAGCGTCAGACCTCTGGTCTGGAACTGATCGCTTCCGAGAACTTCGTTTCGGATCAGGTCATGGCGGCTATGGGCTCGGTTATGACGAACAAATACGCCGAAGGCTATCCCGGCAAACGTTATTACGGCGGATGCCAAATCGTGGATCAAAGCGAACAGCTGGCCATCGACCGCGTTAAACAACTTTTCGGTGCCGAATGGGCCAACGTGCAACCGCATTCCGGCGCGCAGGCCAACATGGCCGTATTGCTCGCCTGCCTCAAGCCCGGCGACACGTTCATGGGTCTGGACCTCTCGCACGGCGGCCACCTTTCCCACGGTTCGCCCGTCAATTCGTCCGGCCTCCTCTATCGTCCGGTCGCCTATATGGTGGACGAGGAAACCGGCACGATCAACTACGACAAGATGGAGGAAGTGGCGCTGCGCGAAAAACCGAAACTCATCATCGGCGGCGCCTCCGCTTACTCCCGTGACTGGGACTGGAAACGCATGCGTGAAATCGCCGACAAGATCGGCGCGATCCTCATGGCCGACATTTCGCATCCCTCCGGCCTCATCGCGCGCGGTCTGCTCAACAACCCGCTGCCCCACTGCCATATCGTGACGACCACGACGCACAAGACGCTGAGAGGCCCGCGCGGCGGCTTGATCATGATGGGCAAGGATTTCGAGAACCCCTGGGGTCTGACCACGCCCAAGGGCCAAATCAAAATGATGTCGCAACTGTTGGATTCCGCCGTATTCCCCGGCATCCAGGGCGGCCCGCTCGAACACGTCATCGCCGCCAAGGCCGTGGCTTTCGGCGAATGCTTGAGCGACGAATACTTAGCTTATGTAAAACAAGTGAAGGCCAACGCCGACGCCATGTGCCAGGCCTTTATCGCCAAAGGCTACAAGGTGATTTCCGGCGGCACCGACAACCACTTGATGCTGATTGACCTCCGTACCAAATTCCCCGATCTGACGGGCAAGGTGGCCGAAAACACGCTGGTCAAGGCCGACATCACGATCAACAAGAACATGGTGCCGTTCGACAGCCGCACGCCGTTCTCCACCTCCGGTATCCGCGTGGGTACGCCGGCCGTCACGACGCGCGGTCTGAAGGAAGCCGACATGCCGGTCATCGTCGATCTCATCGACCAGGTGCTCTGCGACGTGGAAAACGAGCAGGTACTGGCCAAGGTCCGCAAGACCGTCAACGAAATGATGTCGCCGCGTCCTCTGTACGCCTGGTAAGCGACGGGCAACGGCTTCAGCCGGGTCATTTCACGAAAAGCGGGGCAGCCTCTGTTCCGCTTTTCTTGTAATGATGAAAGACGTGCGACAAGCGCGACCCGACGCATTTCGGGTTTCAATCAAGAGAAATCAAAATGAACGAACAGGAAAAAGCGGTCAAACCGCACAGAAAATGGCCTAAAATCCGCAATATCTCGATAGCCGTCCTCGTGGTCGCGTTGGCGGTCTTCATCGGATTCCGATTTTACTTTCCCTACGGAGAGGGCGTCAAGACCGGCCAATTGAATTTCGTAGTCCGGAAAGGCGTTATTTTCAAGACATTTGAAGGCAAATTGATTCAGACCGGATTTTGGACGAACCAACCCGGTAAAATCCAGTCGAACCAATTTGATTTTTCGATAGCCGACAAGAAAATCGCCGATTCGCTGATGCGGGCCGGCGGCCAGATGGTGGAGCTGCACTATGTGGAATATTTCGGGGCGTTGCCGTGGCGCGGCCATTCGAAATATGTCGTGAACAGCATCGTCAATATCACACCGGTGCTCGGAAACGAAGCGCAGGCGTTGCCGCCCGTGGAAGCCGTAACACCGGCGCCCGCCAGTCCCGTCGAGGGCGCGGCGGCCATCCAGTAGTGGCTTCGGACACGAAGGGAGCGTCAAAAGCGACGGGCCGGCGGAAATCTTCCGTCGGCCCGTTTTCATTATCGACCCTCATTCAGGCGCGTCGAAGCGGACGACTGAGCCCGAATCCCGATAATAACGCCGCAGATTGGCCTTTATGACGCACCTTACTATTTTCGCAGGAAGCGCAGGCATGAGAGCATCCAGTCGGACAAAGCTTTCTCCGCCGGCCGTTTCCCCACGTTCAGAAAGATGCCGAACTTTTTAAGAATCGGAATCCGGCAGGTTTCCACATATTCTATCAGTGTGCCGGAAGGATCTTCGTTATATGCGAAATGGCCCGCTGCATCGCCCATGCCGAACTGCGGGTTCTGCTTCATGCTGTCCACCGTGAACGGACGGTTCAAGGCCGCGGCTCTCTCCCGCAAGGCATCCATACGGCGGATATCGTAACAAATCTGGATAAAACCCAATTCGCCCCAAAAACGGTTTTCGAAAATCTTACGGCAAGGCGTCGGACGGTCAAGCGCCTGTATCAGCTCTATCTCGCTTGTTCCGAGCAATCTCGAGAAATTGCCCCGGCGCGGTTCGCTCTGCCCCAGCAACACGCGGCGGAAACGGACACCCGGCGTGCCCAAGGCCGACAGATCGGCAAATTCATCGGTCTTGTCGCTGTGTACAAGGTCATAGGCCAACATATCGCGGTAAAACGCGACGGCCGCCTCCATATCGTGCGTTCCCAC